>JACCZH010000382.1 GCA_013696045.1 Chloroflexia bacterium | reverse complement strand
TCTCGTCCAGCTCCGGGTCGGAGATGCCCGGCGAGTTGGTGGTCGACTCGCTATGGAACGAACCATATAGATAGCCGTCCGGGTCCGGCTGGTGAGTGAGGATGATGTTTAACAGGTCGAAGTCGTATGAGGTGCGGTAGAGCTCGAGGAGATTCCCCCACTCAACCTGCTCAATTTCCACATTGATTCCCAGTGGCGCAAGCTGTGATTGAAGAATCTGCGCGTTGGAGAGGTCGAAGGCGTACTGCGGCGAGACCTTCATGACCAGGTCGAAACCATCCTCATGACCAGCCTCGGCCAGCAACTCACGGGCGCGGTCGATGTCCTGGGTGTAGGACTCGAACTCAGTGGCCGGCAACGCCCAAACCTCGTCCGCAACCGGAATGAACCCGGTGAGCACGCCGTCGCCAAAGATCGTGGCGTCCATCATCTCCTGGCGGTTGATTGCATACGAGAGCGCCTGGCGCACACGCTTGTCATCCAGCGGCGCGCGGCGGCAGTTGATGACCGTTAGTGGCCGAGACGCAGTGAGGCCCGAGAAGATCTTGTAGCCCTCTTCCTCAAGCGTCCAGGCATTCTGTGGATCGAACATGCGCGAGAACTCATGCTCGCCGGCGCGGATGGCCGCGAGACGTGACTGCTCGTCCGACGAGATGCGGATCTCGTGCTCGTCAAGATACGGAAGGTCCGTCCGCCAGTGATCCTCAAACTTCTTGAGCAGCGCGAACTCGTTGTTCCTGAACGTCTCCAGGCTAAAGGGGCCGGTGCCGACGGCGACGTTTTGCAGATCGCCGTGCTCTTCAACTACCTCACGCGGGACCAGCGCCGAGCCGGGCATCGCCAGGTAGGACACCAGCGGCGCGAAAGGCTCGCTAAGATGGAAGATGCAGGTCGTGTCGTCGACGACTTCAATCTCTTCGAGCGGTGTGAACCAGGATGCACGCAGGCTACCGACGCTGGCGTCGGCGGCTCGTTCGATAGAGTACTTGACGTCTTCGGCGGTGAACTGGCGTCCGTTCTGCCAGACAACGTCATCGCGCAGATTGAACTGGTAAGTCTGATCATCAATGATCTCGAACGACAGTGCAACCGATGGCAAGACCTCAAGCGTTGGGCTGAACTGGAACAGCGTGTCGTAGACGTTCTCCCAGACCATCTGGCCGGCAAAGCTCGCGCCGGTGTGCGGGTCGAGTCCAACCGGATTGGTGTCGAGCGCCGAGATCAGCCGTCCACCAGCCCGCGGCTCGACTTCGGAGGCTGCCGGGGTGGTTCCCGCTCCGGCATCTCCTCCGGTGGTCGCTGTTGCGGCTGCGTCAGTCCCGCCACTATCGGCCGGAGTAGCTGTTGCTGATGCTCCTCCACCCGATGGTTCAGGCTCGGCGCCACATGACGCGATAAACGCGCTAACCGCGGCAATGCCCACCGTGCCACTGGTCAGTTTCATGAACTGGCGCCGGTCGATGCGTCCCTCGTTGCGTAACTGAACGAGGCGATCAAACAGTTGTGTTTGATCTCTCATACTGCTCTCCTCACGTATATACACGATCTATCTTCCTGGCCCAATCGTTTTGTCATTCTCCTCCTTCTATAACATTGCGCCGCTACGGAGGGCAACTACTCTGTTACGTGGTTCGCGGGTCGAGAACGTCTCGAAGCCAGTCACCCATCAGGTTGAAACCGAGCACAGCGATCATAATTGCGAACCCGGGGAAAATCGCCATCCAGGGCGCCTGCTCAACGAAGCGCCGGCCGCCCGCAAGCATGGATCCCCAGCTAGGATCTGGCGGCTGCGCTCCCAAACCGAGAAATGAGAGCGCCGCTTCGGTCAGGATGGCAAACGAGAACGCGATAGTGGATTGCACGATTAATGGCGCGGCAACGTTGGGCAGAACATGCTTGAACATCGTGCGCCCGGTGCTGGCGCCGATCACCCGGCTGGCCTCGACATATTCCTGTTTTTTGGCTGACAGTACCGGTCCGCGCACGATACGGGCGAATGATGGTGTGTAGACGATACCGATCGCGATCATCACGTTGCGCAACTCGCTGCCGAGCACCGCGAGTAGCGCGATGGCCAGCAGAATTTCTGGGAAAGCGAAAAGAATGTCCAGCAGACGGCTGATAACGGTGTCGATCCAGCCGCCGAAGAAACCGGAGACCAGACCAAGTACGCCGCCAATCACCAGCGCGATCGAGACCGAGATGAAGCCAACCTGGAGCGAGATTCGCGCGCCATGGATGATACGGCTCAGGATGTCGCGCCCGAATTCGTCGGTGCCCAGTGGATAGTAGAGACTTGGTCCGGCCATGCGATGCTGGGTGTTCATTTCAATCGCGCTATGTGGTGAGAACACGTCGGCGAAGACGGCCGCGAGAATGACAATCAGCACAAGAACGATGCCAATCTTGCCGCTTGTGCTCCTGGCCAGACCGGATTTGGCACGGTTCCAGAGCGAGCGGCTGTTCGTGTGGCGCACGCTGGAACCGAGCTGGCCGGTATCGGAATTGGCAGGTTGGACGACGTCCTGACGCTGGCTCACTTCGCTTCTCCAATTGCATCAACGGTATCTATCGAGGGACGTTCCTTTTGACGAGGATCGCTGATGTGCAGATTCTAGGAATATCTGATCCGGGGGTCGATGTAGGAATACAGGATGTCCACTAACAGATTAATCAGCACAAACGCCGTCGTCGTGATCAGCACAACGCCCTGAATCATCGGGTAATCACGTTGCGCGATAGCGTCGATCGCCAGCCGGCCGATGCCAGGCAGGTTAAAGAGCTGTTCGATAATAATCGCCCCGCCGAGCAGTCTGCCAATCTGGATGCCAACCACGGTCACAACCGGAATGAGCGCGTTTTTCAAGGCGTGCCGCATCACGACCGTCTGGTTGGTGAGCCCCTTGGCGCGGGCGGTCACGATATATTCGCGGTGCAAGATCTCAAGCAGCGCAGAGCGCGTCATCCGCATGGTGATGGCCGCGAGTGCCGCGCCGAGGGCGATGGACGGCAGGATCAAGATCTGGATATTGCGCCAGGGATCGTCACCAAACGAGGTGTAGCTCGCCGCCGGGAACCAGCCAAAATATCGCGAGCTAATCAGAATGAGCATCGTCCCAAGCCAGAAGCTAGGAATTGAAAGTCCCAGCAGGCTTGCGCCCTGAGCGGCTGCTTCCGTCTTGCTGCCGGCCCTCACTGCCGCGATGATGCCGGCCGGGATGGCGATGACAAGCGCGATCGCTACTGAGAGAAATGTGAGCTCAATCGTGACTGGCAGCTTGCTGAAGATCTCGTCCCGGACCGGCTGGCCGGTGCGTAGCGACGTGCCAAGCTCCCCCTGGACCACGCCACCAGCCCAGTTAAAGTACTGGATGTGGATGGGTTGATCCAGGCCAAATACCCGCCTGATCTCCTGGGCGCGCTCGCTGTCCAGGCTGGTCTCATTGGCGAGCATCAGGTCAACGACATCGCCTGGCACTAGCCTGATGAGGAAGAACGTCACCAGAGAGATCCCAATCAGGACTGGTACCAGGGCCACCAGCCGCTGAGCAATATATTGCAGCATTATTGCGCCTTCACATGATTCGCCGGTTCTTTGCGCTCAATGCCGGACAGCATACTATGGGTTGCGGGAGGTGGGAAGACGCAATCGACGAATTGCTGAGACAACGCGGTCTATTACTTGCAACATAGCACAGGAAAGTACGTGGTTTCCGACGCTCAGGCTGAGCGATGAATGGATGTGATCGACGCAAGTTTTGGCGGGCTGACGAGGTTGACCAGTCCGTCGCCGTAGTGGGCGTCGAGCGAGAGCTCGACACTTGGGAGTGGTGTTGCAAAATAGTAGCCTTGGCCGCGATCGCAGCCCAGGGCCTTGAGATGCCGAAGCTGATCGGGCGTTTCCACGCCTTCCGCGGTGACACTGAGGTTCATGGTCTTGGCGAACGCGATTACCGCTCGCACGATGGCGACATCGCCGTGGTCGTAGTTCAAACCTTCGATAAACGAGCGGTCAATCTTGAGCGTATCGACCGGGAAGCGCTTGAGATAGCTCAGTGCCGAGTAACCGGTACCGAAGTCATCAATCGCCAGCTGGAGCCCCAACCCTTTCAGCTCTTTCATGGTTGCTACTGCTGCCTCGGCATCCGCCAGCGCCACGCTCTCGGTAATTTCAAGCGTCAGCTGCCGTGGGGCGATCTTCGTCTGTTTCAGAACGCGGGCGATGTCGGTCACCAGATTGGGCTGCTGGAACTGGCGCACCGACAGGTTGACGTTCAGGTTCAGTGGCGGCGCGCCAGGGCGCTGTTTCTCCCAGATTTGCCCCTGTCGGCAGGCTTCCTCAAGTACCCACTGGCCGATTGGCTCGATCAAGCCGGTTTCCTCGGCCAGTGAGATGAATGTGTCTGGCAACAGCAGCCCGCGCGATGGGTGCTGCCAGCGCACCAGCGCCTCAACCTCGACCACACGTCCGGTGCGTAGCTGGACAAGTGGCTGGTAATACACCTGGAACTCGCTATTGGTGACGGCATAGCGCAGCTCGGTTTCCATCTCAAGGCGATGAAGGGCGCGCGCATTCATCAAGGGATGGAAGACGGCGTAGTTGCCCCGGCCCCGGTTCTTCGCCTCGTACATTGCCAGGTCGGCGTTGCGCAGCAGATCGCTGGCCGTTTCTCCCAAGTCATCGTGCGCGGCAAACGCGATACCGATGCTGGTTGAGGCGACCACGTCGTAGCCATCAATATGGGTGGGCTCCCTCAACGCGTACAAGATGCGTTGCGCCACGTCAACTGGTGGTTCAACGCCGCCGGCGCAATCGATCAACACCGCGAACTCATCACCGCTCAGCCGGGCGACAGTGTCACTGGGCCGCACAACTGTCTGGATCCTCGCGGCGACACTGATCAGAAGCTGGTTGCCGGCGTCATGCCCCAGGCTGTCGTTGACCACCTTAAAGTGGTCTAAGTAGGTGATGGTAAGTTCTTTGTGCGCTGCTTGCGCGGTGTCCGATCCTTGGCGCCCTTCGGCCGGCCAGGCGGTCGCCCCGTCGGTTCGCGTCGGTGTCCATCG
>JACCZH010000332.1 GCA_013696045.1 Chloroflexia bacterium | reverse complement strand
GTCGATGCCTTGAAGGTGCGGGTCGTCATGAGCGGATCGTGGAATCAGATCGGCGCCAATGGCCACCGCGCGGAGCCGCCGCGACCGGTCCTGTTTCGCCGCCCGCAGCGATGCCAGCACACTCATGACGCCGCCTCCCGTTCCACAAGCCGATAGATCGTCGAGGGACGTCCACCGCCGGGCTGTGATTTCTGCTTCCAGACGGTGATCTTGCCGCCCTCGTGCAAGAGCGTGAGGCTGTGGCCAATGCGAGCCGACGGCACGTTGCGCCCGAAGGCGTCGTAGAGCTGCGTCCGGGTTTGCTCGCCTTCGGTGCGCAACGCGTCGAGAATGCGGTCAGACACATCGTCGCCGGTCAGGTCACCGAAGATCGATTCGACCGACGCTTGCGCGTAATCCCACACCGCGACGGCCGCTTCGAGGTGATCCACGCGGATCACCGGGCTGTAATCCATGAGCGCATAGATTAGGCTGAGACGGCAGACGATGGGCGATGAACGCGCGGTGATCGCCCCTGAGAGGCCAGGCCGGTCATGCTCAAGGCCGGAGTACGCCGTCTGCCACATATCGGCTGCCTCGGCATCGCGGGCGATACGTCCAACGGACCGGCTGTATTCGAGCGCCGCCCGTGTACGCCTGCCGAGTTCCTGGACAGTCTCGAATGGCATCGGTTGCGGGTCGGCAATCAGCCGCTCGCGATGAACGCGAAACCAGGCGAAACGATTCGCGAAGCCGTTGGCGAGCTCCGTTTCCCTGATCAGCCTGGCGAGCTCCGCTTTCGTGATGTGCCCGATGATCGAAATGTGCGGATCGCTCGCCTTGCTCGGGTTCGCTTTCGTCAGCGTGCGGAGCACCGCCGGCGAATCCCAGGCCCGCCGGATGATCTCCGAGATCGTCGCGCCCTGGCGCTGCGCTGCCTTGAGCACCTGGCTCAGTTCCTCTTCGATGAAGAGCGCCCGCTTATCGTCAACACCGTCGCCAGTGACGCCACCGCTCGCGTTGAGCACCTCATCACGAATGGTGTGGATCATGCCCTCGCCTGACGACAGCCCGCCCATCACGCGGTCGAGTGTCCAGTCGCGGTCAGCCTCATACATGACTCGATTGATCACGGCGCGGCTGGAATCGCCCTTGCGCCCCCGGCTCGTCTCACCTACCAGCGCGATGAAGAGATTCGCCCCGTGCCGGGACTCTCCGATCATCATGTGCGGGCCGCGCCCCACGGCGCCGCCAAACGCGGTCAGGAACGTGGCCAGCACCGCGACGGGGTCGGCTTCGGTGGTCGGATGAATGGCGCGGACAACATCACCGGCAAGGCCGTGGAAGGCGGCGGTGTCCATCACCGGCTTGCGGTCAGCCCGTGCCGGGGTCGGCTGAATCTCTTCCAGGTCGAATGCGGCGCCGACAGCCGCTTGCTTGCGCGCATTGATCTGGTCGAGGCGGGCCAGCCGTTCCGGTGTCAGGAGGGCTTCAGCGGCGCTCATGAGAGCACCGCCTCAATGTCACGGATCACCTGCTCTTCATTGGCGACGATGATCCGTGCCGACTCCACCATCGTGCCGGTGATCGCTTCGACCTTGCGGACCTGATCAGCGAAGGAATCGATCCCGAAGTACACGCCGGTCAGTGTGAAGATATCGCCGTGTTTGCCACACCCGTAGCAGTGAAAGTGATCGTCGGGATAGGCGACGAACGACAGAGTTGTGTCGTCATGGGTTCCGAGTGGGCACCGGCAGGTCGCATGCCGTCCGGACTGCCTCAGATCGACGCCCACAACGGTCGCGAGGTATCGCTCAAGTGGCCATATAGCCTTGAGGTCTCTGGCGTCCGCAAGCAAGCGCTGATACCGCTGATCACGCGTGTCAGGCCACACAGGGCAGAGCGGGTCATCCTGATACGCCTCGCGAAGCCGTTTTCGCCCCTCAAGCTCTTTCAGCATCGGCGTGAGTGTGGCATCGAAGTAGGAGGTATCCGCGCTCCGAGCCTTGAGGTCGAGCCGCCATTCCGCCAGGTGGTTGAATTCACTCAGCAGGTCGTCGGTCTTCAGGAATCGAAAGTCGCGAATTGCCGGGGTCGGCACCGTTTCCGGTGACGCTGTTTCGTGGTAAGATGGTGTTGAAGAGTTCATGTCATTCCCTCGTGAGGAAACCGCCGGATGCCCGTCCTGGCGGTTTCTGCTTATGCGGCGCTGGTTCGCCGCTCCTGTTCCTGTATCCATCGATCGATCGCCTCCCGGCTAATTCGGAGCGCCTTGCCGACGCGCACGGACGGGATCTGTCCCGACGCGGCCAGGTGATAGACCGTTGCCTTGGAAATGCCGAGCATTTCCGCAACCTCCTGCGGGCGAAACAACACCCGCTGGTCTACCTGCATTGCTTCCATCTGGTCACCTCCTGCACAACTGTGTCGATCCATGACGAAACGCGTCTATGGAGACTGTAGCGGCGTTTTGGGCTCTTGCCCGACAGAAACACCTATCAATTTCGGTCAGGTTTTTGTCGGGCGATTTTCTGGATGTCTGCTAGCGAGTCGAGATGGATGAAGCGGCAGACCCTGCGTATCCGGACTGCGATCGCGGCCGGGAACGTTTCGGCATTTCGAAGCGAGGCGAGGCGAGCAGCGCATCGCGAATGTTCGGGATCATCTCGAGGTCGCTCTTGAGGCTGCGGGTCTGCCTGGACGGTCCGGTGCGCTTGTAGTCGGCCTCTGCCAGGGCGCGTAGCTCCGCAAGCTGGTTGTCGAGTACCTCGATTGCCATCGTGCGCAGCCGCTCCCAGTCTCGAAAGGATGTCAACGGATCGGCGCTGACTTCGCGGTGCTCAACAATCTGGACAGCGTGGTCGAAGGCAGTCACGTCGGCATAGCC
>JACCZH010000327.1 GCA_013696045.1 Chloroflexia bacterium | reverse complement strand
ATGCCGGAGTCCGGCTGGCGCCAGTCTGCCGCGGCGCGGTCCGCCAGGGAGGTCACGAGACGCGCGGTCACGTCGTCAAACTCGTCGCCTAGCTGGTCCCTGAGCAGGTAGGCAGCATCGACGACTTCGCCCAGCACGTCAAGCTGCTGCTGATTCCAGGCATCGTTGCCGATGCGCACCGGCGAGCTACCGGCAAATCCGGCTAGATGATCCAGCGTGTGCTCGGTGAGATCGCGTTCACCCTCAACCCCATACATGATCTGCACCAGCTCGTGGCCGCCGTCGCGCGCGCCAATCGCGCGGCTGATCCAATGGAAGAAATGCTCCACCTCCGTCGGACAGGACGCCACCCAGAGGGCGCGCAGCGTCAGGCTCAAATCTCTCAGCCAGACGAAGCGGTAGTCCCAGTTGTCGCTGCCGCCGGGAGTCTCGGGAATTGAGGTCGTGGCGGCGGCAACAATGCCTCCCGATGGCCGATAGGTGAGCGCTTGCAACACCAGCGAGCTGTGCCGGACAAGCTCGGCATACGGACCATCATAGTCCTGGTGCATGTCTACCCAGCTGCGCCAACCTTCGATCGTGTTCTCGAGTTCCTGCTGAACGTCGATTACCGGTGGGATTCCATCCCCGGTCCTCACAAAGCGGTGGTACGTGAGCGCGAATTCCACCGACTCGCCAGCCCGCACCTGAAATTGAGCCGTCGCGCGGTTCTCGTCGATCTCCAATGGGCAATCAGTCACGAGATGTAGCTCGACTGGACCGCCCCGAGCAACGAGACCGGCCTCTGTTTGCGTAAGAAACGGAGTAGTCAGGCCATATTCCAAACGTGGAACGAACTCCAGCGTGAGATCGACATCACCGTCCAGCCCCTCAACTCGTCGCAGCAACGCATGAGGCACGCGCTCCCCAATCTCGTGTCCGCGTGCCCCCATCTCGAACGCCAGTGCGTCCGTCAGCGAGACCGAGCCCTGCTCTGTCCGAAACGTTGTCTGGAGCACCAGCGTGTCATTCAGATACCGGCGCTCATATTCTGTACTGCCGGTTGGGTGAATCGACCAGTGGCCGGCGTCTGGATCGAGCAGCCGGGCGAAGATTGATGGCGAATCGAATCGCGGCGAGCAATACCACTCCAGCGTGCCGTCTCCGCGCACCAGAGCGGCTGATAGGCAGTCTGATAGCAGAGCGTAGTCAGCAATGTCTGGACCTGTCATATCTACCGTTTCTATGCCAACTATGGAGCCGCCAGCCGACGGTGACGCTCTCCTCCGGAATCTTTGCGTTCGTTCATTGTAAACAAGCTGGAGGGCGTCGCCACGCAACGTGACAGCACAAAAAGCGGCCCCTCACAATGAGGGGCCGCTTTGTTTCCGGCTCGTGCACAGGGATGGTTATGCACTATCCAAGAAGGTTTAAGCTATCGGGGATCCGCTAACGCTCGTTATTGGACCAGATCCTGGACGACCAGCTGGCCGCCGCTCAGAACACCGACAACAACCTGGTTGTCAGTAATGATGTTCGCGTCACGAAGCAGATTGTTCAAGACATCCTGATTCCGGCTCGCGACCTCATTGTTGTTGAGCACGTTGTTCAGAATTCGAACCTCATTGTCGTTCAACGAGTCCTCAACGTTCACAAGTTGGACGTTGTTGTCTTCGATGTTAACCGTGACATCACTAACATTCACATTGATCAAACCTGACAGGAGGTTACCAACGTTCGCGTCATGCGTCGCATTGTGGCTAGCCGCAGCCGTAGAGCCACCAGCTAATACGAGGCTGGCTGCAAGCGCGAGTACCAGCGCCAGCTTTCGATAAAGAATCATGTATTTCTCGCTTTCCGCTCATTTCGCATCCCTGCGTCAGCCATCACTCTAACGGCTGGCGCATGGCCGACACAAGACCCAGATGGGTATCTTGTGCCTTTCTTGTGACCCTGCACAGTGGGGGTGTGCCTTTTATAATGACAGCCTATGCCCCTCGTTTTGCGCTTGTAAATGCACATTTCACGACCGCAGAAGCATTATGACAATAAAAGGCTGGCTAGCTCGCAATGATCGCCAGAAGCCCGTATATGACCAGCCAGATGATGGAGCCCACCACGCCGAAGAGGATGCCGGCGCGGGCGAATCTGAGGTTGCCAACGCCCAGGTTTGGGCTGCGGCGCGCGAGCAGGCCGAGCACGATCGCGATTGGTCCCGGGAACATGCCGAACGGGAAGATGGCCAGCGGAAGTGCGATCAAGCCAAAGACAAAGGCGGCGATCGCCAGGCCGTTGCGTGTGGACTGTCGCGGCGGAGCGCTCATTGCCCCTCCTCTGTTGGGTTGGGCCCGTCTGACGACCATGGATCGTCGCCCTCGGGCAGCTTGCCGGCAAAGCGGCCGCGCTCTTCGGAATCGGCCACGGCGATGCGGGTTATGTGACTCAGAAAGCCATCCAACGAGGTTTCAGGGTAGTGAAACCGAAAACGGCCGATTTCATAGCTCGTCTGCTGGCCGGGGTAGAACTCTTCATGATCTATGGCCACCTCATTGAGCACGGCCAGACGCTCATCCTCCCCGGGCAGAGCCAGAATAAAGTCAGCCAGCTCGTCCAGACCGGCGGCAGCCACCAGGTTGCGCTCGTCGCGGTCATATTCTTCAGCGCGTTGACGCCGCCAGACGGCGATGCGCCGAAGATAGTCCGCTATTGATTCGCGTGTGCGCGTGTTCATCACTGGCCTCTCGCTCGCCTCATCACTGTCCCATAGATTGTGGCACGCCGGGACACGGAAATGGCTCACTATACGCGAATCTTTAGCGCGATCACACACTCATCCGGAACCCCTAAAGATGTATCCGTATACCCGCTAGAATCGCGTATGATGACTAGACGAAAGTTGCAGATAGTCGGCTGATACACCGTTCAGCTGCGATGGATGTGAACCGAAGTGCCGTGAGATTACCTGGTCCGAGTGATTCATCTATAGAAGATAAACAAGACGAACCGGACGAACATGCAGCCCTGCGGTTGGTCTGGCTGGTGTTTGCCGGTTGGTGGCTTTCCGCGCTCTGGGTAGCCATTGCCTGGTTCTCGATCCTGCTGGTCGTCACCCGGCCAGCCGGGTTCCGGATGATCGCCTACTTGCCGATCATCGTCAGACTGAAGCCGGCTGATGACATCCAACGGGCCATTGTCGAGGACACGCTGGCACAGCTTGCGTATGGGCGGCTCAAACAGCGACCCTTCGTTGTGCGCCTTCTCTATTGCGGCACTGTTGGCTGGTGGGTATCGCTGGTCTGGGCCGTTGTCGCCTGGGCAACAAGCCTCTCGTCTCACAAGCAGCCCGAGCCGGTGATGATGCTCACTCGCCTGCCCGCAGTGATGACCCTGCGCCGGTACTGAAGGGTCATATCTCAGGCGGGCCAACGTATTCGCGCACTCTGGCGACCAGGTCTTCAATATCAAACGGTTTGCGCAGGACACCCGCGCGTTTCGACTCGAGATATTCCGCTTTTACTTCAAGCTCCTCGTAATCAGCGGAACAGACCAGCACCGGAATATCTGCCGTCTCGCGGTCCAGACGCATCAGGTCCAGAATCACCCAACCAGCCTCAGGGTGCTCCATGCGGATATCCAGCACTACCAGGTCGGGCAGATGCTCCTTAATGTTCTGATACGCCTTGCCCCCTTCATAAAAACTGAGCGTGTCATACCCGGCGTCGGACAGCACGATCTCCATCAGGCGCAGGAACTGGGTATCGTCGTTGACGATCGCAACCACTGGATTCGCCATGCTGTCTCTTTCTTTATATATAGCGGGCAACTC
>JACCZH010000325.1 GCA_013696045.1 Chloroflexia bacterium | reverse complement strand
TGATGGCCACGCCGACGGCACCGAAATAGACGGCGGCTACGTCCTCCACGAGCTGCTCGGTGGGATTCGCAGGGCTCATGGGTTCAACCACGCCTCGACCGGGCGCAACAGGAAGGTTTCCAACTCGATCCCGTCGCCACCGATTAGCAGGGTGCGATCGGGTTGGAAGGCATCCACGAAGGCGGCCATGCCGGGCAGGGCGTCGCGCCGGCGACCGCTCTTGACCTCAATGGCCAGCAGCCGTTTGCCCGCACGCACCACAAAATCGACTTCGCGGTTCTTCTCGCGCCAGTAGAACAGCTCGCAGTCCCCGCGCTGCGCGGCGTTGGCCAGGTGCGCGCCGACCGCGGACTCCACCAGTCGACCGTAGAAGGAGCGATCTGCTCGGGCCTCTTCAGGCGACAGCCCTGCTATCGCGGTCATCAGGGCCGTGTTCAGCACTTGCAGCTTGGGGCTGGAGGCACGCTGGCGCACGGCCTGGCCCGCGAACTTCTGCAGGCCGGTCAGCATCCCCGCCGCCGCCAGCAGATCGAGATAGTGGGCCAGGGTGGTGGTGTTGCCAGCGTCCTGCAACTGGCCCAGCATCTTGGTGTAGGACAGCACCTGCCCGGAGTAGCGGCAGCCCAGTTCGAACAGGCGGCGCAGCAGCGCCGGCTTGTCCACGCGGGTGAGCAGCAGCACGTCACGGGCAATGCTGGTTTCGATCAGCGAGTCCAGCACGTAACGCCGCCAGCGCACCGGTTCGGAGGCCAGCGGCGCCGAGCCGGGATAGCCGCCAAAATAGAGATAATCATCGAGGCTGAAGCCGAAGGCCGCGCGCATTTCGGCCAGCGACCAGTGTGGCAGATGCAGGGTCTTGAAGCGCCCCGCCAGGCTCTCGGTGAGCCCGCGCTCGATCAGCAGCGGTGCCGAGCCCAGCAGCACAACCTGGAGCGGTCGACGCTGGCGCGTGTCCTCGTCCCACAGGTGCTTCACGGTTTCCGACCACTGCTCTACCTTCTGCACCTCGTCCACCACCAGCAGTCCACCGTCCGCGCCGGCCTCCAACCGCGCCGCTTCCCACTGCTGCCGCAGCCATGCACCATCGCGCAGGGTCGGCTCGTCGGCGCTGACGAAGCGCAGCGGCCGCTGCAGGTGCTCGGTCACCTGCTGCACCAGGGTGGTCTTGCCCACCTGCCGCGCCCCGGTGACCACCTGCAGGTGACGTCGTGGCTCCGCCAGCCGGCGGGCCAGTTCAGCGGCCTGGGGCCGTTGGTAGGCACTCTGCGTTTTACGCTTCATGTTGAGTAATTTTACTCAACGTGGCGCGCAGTGCAAGCAGCGATGGTGCCGAAGTAGACGGCGGCGCGGGCTTCCGTGGGTTGTTCGGTGGGCAGCGACGTCATCAATACACCTCCCTGATCGACTTGAAGAGGAGGACCTCTGCAAACTGGATGATCGGCTTTCGCTCCTTGGCCTCCTTGAGATCGATGATAAGGGCCGCGCCCACTGCGTTTCTGACCTTCTTCGACGAGATCCAGGCATTGTCCCAGAGATCCACGTTCTCACCGCACACTAGCTTGCACAACGGCTCTCTGAACGCGTGGTTGATTGTGGATGGGTCACTGATACGTTGAAGCCATATCTCTAGGTAGCCCGTATTTGGTAGCTGTGCAAAGCGCCGTGCAATCTTCTCAATCACCGCCTCGCGCTCGTCGCCGACGTACTTGAGAAGACAGCTGAGTATGGCTGCACAGATTGGGTAGGTACGGGGGTTGCGATAGGCAATGTCGACGCAGATGCTAACCAGTGGCATCGGGCTCGAGACTCTGGACGTTTTCTCAAGCCGCTGGTAGTAGTCTGTCAATGCGCGCGAGACGCTACCGCTGTTCGGAAATTCCAAGCTATGGCCGTGAATCAGCAAGAGATGCTTCACGAGATTGTCGTCGCACTGTCGAGACCGAACCCAAGCCAGTTTGTCCGGCTTAACAGATGAAGTGATCACGTCCGAACTGGCCTGGGTCTTGCCCGTGTTCAGTTTCAGCCCCAATCCAATCAACGTTTCAGTGAGGCACTTTAGAGCGTGCTCCGCCACCTGCGAACTGTTCGTAAAGATGCGGTAGTCATCACGGTATCTAAGTACGAGGCAATCATCGCATCTGCTTTCCCTTAGTCCTTCAGTGAGCTCTAAATCGGCATACCCCAAGACCATCTCCGCGACGAAATCCATGAGGACCGAGCCCTGTGGAATGCCGTTTGTCTGACCGTGGCGCATACCCTGGATGTGCCTATCGATGACGTTGCCGATCAAGCTCTTGTCGTTGCGATTCTTGTGATCCTTCATGAAGTCTTTTCCATGAATTGCCCACGCAATGGAGTGCGTATAAATATCACTGTAGCAATCTGCAATATCGACGTGCACGACGTATTCGTAGTCGAGCGCCAACTCGATTGACGGCTGTTCAGTGTCCTGCCACCACTGGAGTATCTGTTCAGCGCGGTCCGATTGGGTGCTTCTGGATTGGACCGGAATGCTCAGGCATCGAATGCGCTTACACGCAGCGAACTCTTCGAAGCGATTTTGAATGACCTTCCACGTGGACTCATCAGTGATCTCTTTGACCAATGAGACGTACAAGACGGGATGGATCAGCTCCAAAGCGCGCCATGCGTAGCGGCCGTCCTTGTTGTTGAGAATCGTGTAGTTGACGTTGGATGAGTCGCGCGGCGGGCTCGCGCAGATAGATGCGAAATCAGTCGAACCGAGGGCCGTCTCTGCCGCTCGCAACACACTATTGAAGCTGAAATAGGGCGGAAGATCGAAGTTACGATAGCTCGATTCCTTCAACAGGAACTGTCTCGCGCTCGCGGCGGTCATCTCGATAACCGGCAGCGGTGGCTCCGTTTTCTCCTTGACGGTCTTCTTGGGCGCCATCACGCCACCTCTTCGTCAGCGCGCTCGGCCTGCCGGACTCCGACCTGGCCGCAGAGCAGCTTCGGTAGCAGGTAGTCGCGCATCTCGGCGAGCTTGCGAGATTCGTCCATCCCTGCCCGGATCTGATCAAACATCGGGTTCACAGCGTCCCCAAAAGCGCCCGCGACATCATCCGACGGAACGGCAATCCGGTAGTGGTCCATTGCCGTTGGTGCGACACGCTGGCGGCCACTGGTCCCGCTCATGTTTTGCACGGCATAGTCGCGAAACTCGACCGTTCGCGCGAGGCAGTAGGCAACAATCGGCGGCAAGGGCGCTCTGGGTCGAAGCACGATGTACTCGGTAGAGCCCCACGCAGTCTGTCCGTCGCCGAGGAAATCCACGAAAGCGGTCTTCCCATTCTCCAGGCACGGGGTGATTCGCGCGACCAAGGTATCGCCGTTCATGAACCGCATTCCGGAACCGAATGGTCGATCGGTCCAGGCCGCCGGCGCATGCCCGTCGGTCGGCATGTTCTTCATGTCGAGATAGGGTGCGAGCGCACCTTTGCGGAGTGGTCGCGAAGGGTTGACCTCGAAGGCGACCGAAACCGCCTTCACCTCCCACCCCTCCGGCAGGGGGCCGATTTCGGAATCGACGAAGCGGGTGGGCAGGGCGTCGAAGACGGGCTGGGGCATGGAGGGGAAGGAGGTGGCGCCTTCGGCCTTGGCCTTCACCGGCTCGAAGTCCACGAACCACGCCCGGAAGATCGCCCGCGCCAACCGCTCAAGCGCCTGCGACGTCCGATGATTCTGCTCGATCTTGTCGTCGAGCGCGCCGAGAACACCGGCGATGGCACGCTGCTCATCAAGAGTGCTCGGTATTTTAATTGGAAATTCCGGCATGGCGATCAAGGGGATTCGATCGACTGTACTTCCGGGTATCGTTCGCGAGCGGAGTGTCTCTTGGAACTTAGGCCCGAGATAGGCGTACAGGAGAAATCGCTCATCGATCTTGTCTGGTCGCGGTCGAAGCAGACCCATTCTCCGACCCAGACAGCACCTTAGCGCGGTCGGGATGATCGCCGCCTCACCCAAGCGGGTCTCGTAGGAAAAGACGACGTCTCCGGCTTGTGGCTCAACCCGCCGCGTCCAACGAGCATAGTCGGCCTCTGAAAGATGCTCGGTGGTCCCCAAGTTGAGACGTCCATTTGCCAAGTTCGAGATTCCAAGAAAGACCGGACCATCAC
>JACCZH010000315.1 GCA_013696045.1 Chloroflexia bacterium | reverse complement strand
GGTTGGGGGTTTCAAAGACGTCCCGGCGGGACGTCTTTACAGGAGGGCGTCGTCCGCTGCCGTCGACACAATCTCATAACGCCGCAGGTGCGGGATGGTCCGGTCGCGCAGCAGGCGGGCGGTGTCGATCGAGCGCACGTTTCTGGGTATTGGCTCGGGGTGGGTGGCGAACCGGATCGTGACCGGCAGATAGCGGCCCAGACGGCCGTCCAGCACGGCCTCCGCGATGAGGTCGAGGTCGGAGACGCCGGGCGTGTCGTCTATGGTGACGTTGGCCAGCTCGCCCTCCGGGTTGCTGTCGAGCCAGATAAAGAGCTGGTCAGGCCCGGAATCGTGTGGCATGGTGAGAGATGGGTCCTTCCGCTGGACGGAACCCGCGAGCCTGGGACTTGGCCAGCGCTCGCGGGTTCCGAAGAGATCGTGCTAGGATACCTTAAAGACGCTTTCGCGATGAACCGGCGCAGGCCGCCGATGTTAAATCACCAGCCACACGAGAGGAACGGATATCATGAGCGCAGTTGCAGCGGGGCTTGAGGGCCTTGTCGTTGCCGAAACCGCGTTAAGCTCGGTTGACGGCACCAACGGCATTCTTACCTATCGAGGATACAACGCCAATGACATCGTCAATAAAGTGACGTTCGAGGAGGTTCTGCACCTCCTCTGGTATGAGACGCTACCGACCCAGTCCCAGCTCGACGAGCTGAACAGCCACCTTGCCCGGCACCGCAAGCTGCCGGACGAGGTCTTGAACGTGATCCGTGCCCTGCCAAAGAGCGGGCCGCCAATCGACGCGCTCAAGGCTGGCGTGACGGCGCTGGGCATGCTGGACCCCGAACAGGACTCCTGGGACCAGGGCGACCTGAGAGAGAAGGCGATCCGGGCCACCGCCGCGTTCCCAACCATGCTGGCCGCCTACGAGCGGCTGCGCAACGGCAAGGAGCCGGTTGAGCCGGACGCCAAGCTGCAAACCGCCGCCAACTTCCTGTATATGGTGCACGGCGAGAAGCAATCCGAGAGCAAGGCCAGGGCGTTTGACACCTACCTGATGCTGCTGGTTGAGCACTCGATGAACGCATCGACCTTTACCGCGCGCTCGACGATCTCGTCGTCTTCCGACTACTACTCGGCCATTACCGCCGCGCTGGGCAGCCTGAAGGGTGTCGCCCACGGCGGCGCGAACATGATGGCCATGAAGATGCTGCTGGAGATCGGCGACCCGAACAAGATCCGGGCCTATGTTGACGAGTCGCTCCAGATCAAGCGGCGCCTGATGGGCATCGGCCACCGCATTTACAAGACGCGTGACCCGAGGGTGAACCACCTGATGGCCTGGTCCGAGAAGATCGCTGACGAAGTGGGCGACGACACCTGGTACCAGCTGGCGCACAATATGGAAGTCCTCACCAACGACCACCCGTACTTCACCGAGCGCAAGCTCTACCCCAACGTCGAGTTCTATTCCGCCCCACTGCTCTACAATCTTGGCTTCCAGCCCGACCTGATGCCGGCCGTGTTCGCGCTCTCCCGCATCGGAGGCTGGAGCGCCAACCTGATGGAGCAGGTGGCCGACAACCGCCTCATGCGCCCCCAGGCCGAGTACGTCGGCCCAGCCAATCAGGAGTTTGTGCCGATTGGTGAGCGGGGCTAACTTCCGCTTGCAGTCACACGTATACGAAGAACCCCCGGCGGAAAACCGCCGGGGGTTTGTTTGACGGTGTTGATGACTGTTATAGACCCGTTGTGAGTGACGCTCGTTTCCCCAGAGTCATCCTGACCGAAGTGGAAGGATCTCGTTCAACACCCAGCCAGCTAGAAGGGATCCATTCGACTGCGCTGCGCTCCGCTCAGGATGACCAAATAACGTCGTTCTCGTCACTAATCCCGCTCAAGTCGGTACCAGGTGAGGGACTTTACCTCCCACCCTCGCCCGGCGCAACCAGGACGACGTTGCGGGAGGGCTGGTAGTAGCTGTCGAAGGTGCGGTCGCTGATGACCTGGCCGCTGGCGTCCTTGACGACACGGTGGATGGAGGCGTTGAAGCCGTCACGGGCGGTCTCGACATGGACTTCCTGGCCGGGTTCGATATCCGGGCTCTCTTCGCGGTGGACGGTGTTTTTGTCGGCCGCGACCACGTTGGTGATGACCGGCTCGTCAACTTCGACAGTCCAGTTCTGATTGGTGCCCCAGATCTCGACATGGTGGCGCGAGCCGTCGGTGTAGGAGCGAACGGCTACCCAGTTATCAGTCGGGTTGACCCAGTTCGAGTCCAGGTCGTAGTCAGCGTCGACCGTGGCGTCCAGTCCCTGCAAGCCGCCGGTGCCGTTGCCATAGTTGGGAATCCAGTAGAGGTGCCAGTTGCGGTTGGTGATCTCCATGCCGGACCAGAATGCGGCCTGGAACGCGGTGGTAGCCACCTGGCAGATGCCGCCTGCCACTGACGGCACAGTCTTGGGCACGCCGTCAGAGCCGGTGATAATTCCGTAGCCCATCTGGTAGCCATCGTCAAGACCGGTTGAGCCTCCGACGGCGTCGTTAAACGAGAACGTGCCGCCCGGCGGGATGAGCACGCCGTCCAGCGCCGCGGCGCCCACTTCGACATTGATCCGCCGGTTGTTGCCGGAATCGCCGTAGTAGGTTGAGGCGTTGGCGAGCATGTCGGTGATCGTAATGTCATTGGCCATCTGCGCGGGGTCCTCAGCCGGTCCGATAGCCAGCTCAACGACCGGGTTGCCGTTTAACGCGCCCTCGGCCACTTTGGTGACGGTGATCGGCAGATCGACGGACCGGCCCGGATCAGAATCCGGTGTCGTGACGAATTGTCCGCCCTTCCAGCGCAGGCCGGAAGCCGGCCAGCCCACCTCGTCGGCGATTGGCTTGATTGCGGCACTCAGCTTCTCGCGGTCAATTGAGAGGGTGGCGTCTTGCTCGTTGAACTGGAAAACATTGGCGTATTCAACCGGGTTAAGCCACTGTTGGCCCTCTGGCCAGGTCAGCAGCATGCCCCGGCTCATGATGTCCGTGATCTCCTGGTGGAGCGGTTGAAGCCGCTCGGAGACGATGGGCGGGCTCTTCTCAGTCACCACCAGAACCACATCGTGCTCGTTCTGGCGCAGGGCGGACTCGACGACCTCCACGCTGGCGGAGGAATCCAGGTTGCGCTCAAGCGTTTCCGGGACGATGGCGAACGTGCCGTCGCCGGAGTGCTGGATGGTAGCGTTCCTGGCCGGGGTATCAATTGCGCCGGCCAGGGCGCCGATACGCTGCTCGACCGCTGTCATATTGAGGCTTACCGCGCCGTTTGCGTAGCCAAGCAGGGATACCAGCTCTTGCTGACCTAGCTGCCAGCCGTCGCCCTCGTAAAAGAGACGCAGTGGCTGCCCAGCCAGTCGGTTCGCGTCGGCTTGCACCGCTTCGAGGTCGGCGGTTGAGACGTTCGGGTCAATCGAGACCGTCGGGATTTCTACCGGGCCGTGGTCAAACTCCCCGGCGGCTTCCTGAAGGTTCAGTGCGGCGCTCTGCGAGTCGATGCCGACGCCGTCCTGCGACGGCTCGATCACGATCTGACCGTTTTCAAAAGCAAAACGGGCATCTACCGGCTGCTGGATAACTCCCTGTGACAACGTCCCGAGCATGTCCATGAACTGGCCGGAATCGTAGGTAACAACCGGGCTGACGTTGACGCCGGAGGTGTGCGCCACAAAGCGCTCGCTGGCGGCTTCAACGACACCACCGCGTCCAACGGCCATGGCACGGGCGAATGTGGCGTCCATGTCAAAGGAGATGCCCAGCTCGGCCGGTGCGACTTCCTGAGTGCGCTCGCCCAGTTGCAACACCACGGGCTCGTTGAGATATGACTGTAGACTGGCCTCGAGATCGGCCGAGGTCTGTTGCCAGCCGGCATTTCCCACCTGGTAGCCGCCGATGCGGACGCCGGACTCAATCGCGCCGTCTTCCGCCGGTAGCCCGGCGATAACACCGGCCACGAGCAACATGGCGGCCGGGATTGCCATCGAGGCGACAGAAAGGTACGTCCAGAGCTTCCTGCCACCGCGCGGCTGGCGGTTTTGCGTCTTCGACCCGGATTTGCCGATGTTTGGCCAGGAAACAGCGTTTTCATTGGTATTGGAAATTGTGCTCATTCAATGCTCTCGTGATGATTTCGTGTCTATTGTAGCTACGGACTTAACAACGCGCCGGCGCGGAAAACGTTAGACCGAGACTGGTGACTAAAACGCACACCCGGCAGGGGCAATTCAACCACATGTGAGACGACGGCTCTCTACCGTACCTCGTACGTGTCCAGGTTCTCTACCGGGGGCGGATATTGCGGATCCATCCGCTTGAGGGTCTGGACGATGATTCGCGAGATGACGGCATCGCGGAACCATTTCCGGTTGGCGGGGACGACGAACCAGGGCGCGTGGTCGGTGCTGGTGGCGTTGACTGCGTCTTCGAATGCGGTTTGATACTCGGCCCAGTGCTCGCGGTCTTCGATGTCGGAAGGGTCGAATTTCCAGTGTTTGCCTGGGTCCTCCAGCCGATCCTGCAGGCGCTCGGCCTGCTCATCTTTGGAGATAGAAAGATGGAACTTCAAAATCGTAACGCCGCTATCGTGCAGCAGCGACTCGAAGTTACGAATGTGCTCGTAGCGTCGCAAGAGCTCATCGTGGTCGATGTCGCCTTTGACCCTTGGGACGGTGACATCTTCATAGTGCGAGCGATTGAAAATGCCGATCAATCCCCTGGACGGCGTATGCCGGTGAACTCTCCAGAGAAAGTCGTGCGACAGCTCCTCCTCGGTGGGCCGGCCAAAGCTGACGACGCGGCAGCCCTGTGGATTCACTCCGCTGAATATGCGCCGGATGGTGGAGTCTTTGCCGCCGGTATCGGTGGCCAGCAGTATGATGAGCAGCGCCCGCTCGCGCTCGGCATACAGCCGCGCCTGGAGATCCCGCAGGCTGTGAAGATTGTGTTTCAACCGATCTTCGATCTCCGAGCGCTCGCCGTCGCTCTCCAACCCGGAATCGTTGCTGTCGATGTCCGTAAGATGGAACCGGTTGTTTGGAAAGACCCGAAAGCGTTCGACGTTCACTGCTGCCATGCTACCTTCATTCCGCGGATGATGTGGAGCGGATTCCACAATGATTGTCATCTCTCCACTCCGGTCGAGATGACAGGCGCTACGAGAAGTGATGTAGACACATTCTCCCACTCTACTTGAATTGAAGGGATAGAGCG
>JACCZH010000304.1 GCA_013696045.1 Chloroflexia bacterium | reverse complement strand
CCGCAATTGGGAGCGCCGGTGAAGCTGCAAACCTCAGACGTCTTTGAAGCGATGGCCAACGACCTCGACCTGGTGGATCAGCGCATCATCACGGCGGCGGCCATTGACTTTCCAATCGTCTCAGGTCTGATCCAGGACATTGTGAAGTCTGGCGGCAAGCGCATGCGGCCGCTCCTTCTGCTCCTCGCCGCGCGTTCATATGACTATGACCTTGAGCGCGCTGTCACGGCCGCAGCCGGCATTGAGTTGCTCCACACGGCCTCGCTCGTCCATGACGACAGCATCGACCGGGCAGCACTCCGACGGGGGCAGCCGACACTCAACAGCCAGCTTGATCCAGGGGCGGTCATTCTGATCGGCGATTTCCTGTTCGCCCAGAGCGCAGTCCTCGCCGCCGCCACCAACGAAGTGCGCGTAGTGGCAATCTTCGCTCGATCGCTCGCTGAAATCTGCGATGGCCAGATTCGGGAGACTCTCGACGCCAATCGCCTCGACCAGGACCTCGCCGATTACGATCGCCGCATTCACGGAAAGACGGCGGCTCTCTTCGCGGGTGCGGCCGAGATGGGCGCCGTGATTGGTGGAGCCCCGGAACGAGACGTGATGAACCTGAAAGAGTTTGGGAAGGATCTCGGTATGGCGTTCCAGATCCAGGACGATATCCTCGACCTCCGGGAAGGAACGCAGAAACTGGGAAAGCCAGCTGGCAACGATATTCGTCAGGGCGTCGTTACACTCCCCACAATGATCTACGCCGAACGCGCGAGTGAGGAAACCAGAACGATCCTGGAAGGGATCCTCGTTGGCGACATCACGGACGACGTCACGATCGATGATGTGGTTGCCCGAATCCGGGTCTCGGGCGCGCTCGATGCCGCCGAGGACCGTGCGATGGAGTTCGTCGATTCGGCCAGGGCTCGGCTGGCGGCAATTGCGGATACCGAAACGCGCGGCTTCCTGGACGACCTGCTGCACCAGGTGATCAATCGTTCCGCGTGAACGTGGGCTCAGTCCCGGCGATCCCTACTCCGCCCGGTCCAGTCCGCCCAGGTCGTGGACTGCCGGCAAGCCGAGCGATGTGGCTAGGTCCGTCACAAAACGGAGCGCGTCCACATCTGTGGCGACCATCGGGCCGGTTCCCGCCGCCTCAACAACGGTCTTCCCGCGTTGCGAATCCTGGACATCAACGGTCACGCGTCGCCGTTTTCCCGCGACGAGTGAGGGATCGAGCGCGACTGCCACTGCCAGTGGATCATGCAGGAGAAAGCCGGACATGCCGCGCTCGGCAAAGGTCCGCTCCATGACCGCTCGCACCAGTTTAGCTGCGCCGTCAGCCTCAAGCGGGATCCGCTCCCACACCCCCCGCGCCAGCGCAGTCTGGTGGGTAACATCAAGCCCGACCAGCGTGATGTCCTTCTACGGAGCGCTGAAAACCTGTTGGGCGGCATCAGGATCGACATACACATTGTACTCGGCGTACGGGGTGACGTTACCTGGAACGGACCACGCACCGCCCATGACGACAACCCGCTTGACCTGATCGGCGATGCTGGGCCGGACATTGAGTGCAATTGCGAGGTTCGTCAGCGGACCAAGCGTCACGATCGTCAGGTCGCCGGGGTAGCGGGCCGCACTCTGGAGAAGGAATGCGGGTCCCGGCAAGGGGTGCTCGTCGGCATCGCTTCGTTCGAGCTGGACGCTACCCAATCCATTACCGCCGTGCACATGCGCTGCGTCCTGGTACGAGGCGACAAGGGGACGACTTGCGCCGCGATGAACGGGAGTGTCTGATCGCCCTAGTAATGCAAGCACATCGAGCGTGTTGCGAGTCGCGACATCAACCGGCACGTTGCCGGCCACGGTCGACACTCCGATCAAATGGGCTCCCCGCGACACTGCAAGGGCAATCGCCACGGCGTCGTCGACGCCGGTATCGACATCGAGAATGAGCGGGGTGGATCTGGAGCCGGCTCTCACGGTTGAGCCGCCTTCGCCGCGGTACGCTCCCAGGTCGCCACAGGAGGCGTCTCTGTCATTTGCGCCTCAGTAACCACGTTGACGAAGCTGGGAGATCCGCTCTCCAGAGCGTCTCGCAGGACGCCATCGAG
>JACCZH010000296.1 GCA_013696045.1 Chloroflexia bacterium | reverse complement strand
CAAAGAGGCTCAAGCGCTCACGACATTCACTGGGGAGTCCTGATGACGGCCGCGAACATCGAGAGACACCCCGTAGCCTCTCCCACGCGACCTCCACCGTGCGTCCCATTCGACGAGCCGTAAGAGTGGCGCTCCCGGCCTCTTGCGGCTATGGCGATCCTGGTTGGTGGGTCAGCTGCTCTGCTCATCGGTCTGTTTTTCTCCGTCTCATTCGGAGCGGCTGACATTGATGTCGCCACAGTCTGGGAGCGGTGTTCACCTACAACCCCGAACTTACCGACCACCTCATCATCCACGAGGTCCGGCTGCCCAGGGTTGTCATCGGGGCGATGATCGGAGCCTGCTTCGCGGTGGCCGGCGCGATAATGCAGGACATGACCCGCAACCCGCTCGCCAGCCCCAGCCTGATGGGACTGAACGCCGGCGCGGAGTTTGTGCTGGTGCTGGCGTTGGTCTTCATCCCGTGGATTGGGTTTAACGGGCTCATCATGGCCTCGTTCGCCGGCGCAACCCTCGGGGCAGGGCTGGTGTACGGCATCGGATCGCTGTCCAGGGGCGGACTCACGCCGGTGAAACTGGGGCTGGCCGGCGTTGCCGTCTCATCGCTGCTGGCCGCTCTCAGCTCGGGGGTGACGATCTACTACGACATGGCCCAGGATCTGCTCTTCTTCTTCGCCGGTGGAGTAGCCGGCACAACCTGGGAGCAGGTGCGTCTGCTCCTGTCCTGGCTGGCAATCGGCTTCACCGGCGCGATGTTTCTATCGCCCAGCATTACCGTTCTTAGCCTCGGCGATGAGGTGGCCAAGGGGCTCGGCCAACGGACCGCGCTCGTCAAAACCGGCGGCTCGGTGATCGTCGTCCTGCTGGCAGGCTCGGCTGTCTGGGTTGGCGGACCCATTGGCTTCCTTGGGCTGGTGGTGCCACACATTACCCGCTTCCTGGTTGGGCTCGACTACCGCTGGATTATCCCCTGTTCAGCGATGCTCGGCGCGCTCACGCTGGTGCTGGCCGATCTCGGCGCGAGGATGGTCAACCCGCCCTACGAGACTCCGGTCGGCGTCATCACCGCCCTAATTGGCGTGCCATTCTTCCTCTATCTTGCTCGTCGCGATACACGAGGTATGTAGTGCTAGACCAGATGCGGATGTCCAACGCTTTGACGCTCTCCCAACCCATCAGGGTGATGCTGCTACTCGGCGCGCTGATTGTGGGAGCGAGCGTGCTGAGCCTGAACATCGGCTTCATCCAGCTCGCTCCGTTCGATGTGCTCAAAACCGTGCTCGGGCAAGGATCAGAGCGGCAGGAGCTGATCCTCTTCCAGTTCCGGCTGCCGCGTATTGTGCTTGCCATCCTGATCGGGATGGGGCTGGCAGCGTCCGGAGCGATTTTGCAAGGGGTGTCGCGCAATGGGTTGGCCGACCCGGGTCTACTAGGCATCAACGCCGGAGCGGGGTTAGGCGTCATCACCCTCATCCTCTTTTATCCAGCCGCGCAAGCGTCCGTGCCGTTCCTGCTGCCGCTTGCCGCCCTGGGTGGCGCGGCACTCGTTATCTATACCCTGGCGTATAAGCATGGTGAAGTAACTCCCTCCCGGCTGCTATTGGTTGGCATCGCCGTCGGATTCGGCATCGGAGCCGTGACACTGGTGTTCTCACTCAGGATGGACCCCAATGTCTACCGCTTCGCCGTCGTCTGGCTGGCAGGCACGAACTCCGCCACAACCTGGTCCTATGTGCTGGCGCTCCTGCCCTGGACCACGGTGCTGGTGCCGCTCACGATCTACAAAGCCAAAATGCTGAACGTGCTCAACCTGGGAGATCAGGTTGCCGTCGGGTTAGGAGCTTCCGTCGAATGGCAGCGGCGGCTCCTGATTTTGATTGCTGTGGCCTTGGCCGGTTCGAGTGTGGCAGTCGGTGGCGGCATCGCGTTCATCGGGCTGGTGTGTCCACACCTTGCGCGACGGCTGGTTGGTCCCGCCCATCAGGTGATGTTGCCGGTCACGCTGCTGCTGGGAGCGCTCTTGCTCGTCGTCGCCGACACGCTGGCGCGCAATCTACTCGCCCCGGTTGAGATTCCGGCCGGGATCGTGGTGGCGGTTATTGGCGCGCCGTATTTCTTATATCTGCTGGCTCGAACATCTTGACGGAGGGACACCGCATGTCACGTCTTCACGCCGAAGCACTTTCGCTGGCCTATACGGGACAGCTGGTCGTTGACAACCTGTCGGTCGAAATCCCGGAGGGCAAGATCACCGCGCTGGTCGGGGCCAATGGCTCAGGCAAATCAACCATCCTCAAGGCGCTGGCGCGCGTCCTCAAGCCCCAGGGCGGCGCGGCCTACCTCGACGGCAAGGCAATACACCGCGAGCCGACCAAGGCTATCGCTCAACAGATCGCCATCCTGCCGCAGAATCCCGAAGCGCCCGACGGGCTAACCGTCAAGGAACTGGTCTCCTACGGACGCTTCCCATACCAGAAGGGCTTCGGGACACTCAGCATCGACGACAAGAAGATCATCTACTGGGCGCTCGACGTAACCGGCATGGTTGAGCTGGCCGGCCGGCCGGTCGGCGAGCTTTCGGGCGGGCAACGCCAGCGGGCGTGGATCGCCATGGCCCTCGCGCAAGGCACATCCAGGCTCTTGTTGGATGAACCGACAACTTTCCTGGACATGGCCTATCAGATGGAAGTGCTACAGCTCCTCGAGCGGCTCAACCGCGAGGAAGGGCGCACCATCGTGATGGTCGTCCACGATCTCAACCATGCAGCGCGCTACGCTCAGCACATCATCGCCATACTCGATGGCACGGTCGCCGCGGCAGGACCACCGCATGAAGTCATCACCCACGACATGCTGCGTCACGTTTTCGCCATCAAGGCCGACATCATTCCGGATCCGTCGTGCGGCGTTCCACTCTGCATACCGTTTGCCTCAGTCCGCTGACACTCGCGCCGGAGCGTGCGACAATCGGGCAGATGTGCCGATACAACGAGGAGGCAAGCATGAGCCGGCCAAATTCCGAACAACTCGATCACAGCCTCGGGTTCGCAACCAAACTACTCTGTTCCGGCGTGTTCGTCGGAGGCAGAGATGCGAAAGATTTCGTCCAGAACGACCTCCACGCGCCCTATGGATTCGATCCTGACGAGCTCGACGTGGAGATCGACCGCCAGAACGCCCGCGCCACTCTTACCCTGCCGGACGGCCAGAGCCGCACCGCCGTCTATCATCCGGGCCTCGGCTGCACGCTCTTGCCAGGCGAGGAGAGCAGCGTCTTCTTCCAGCCGGTGGAGGTGTGTTCTGCCCTGCCAGACCCTGAGACGATGGACTGGCCCATGGGCGACCGAAAAGCGGGCGAATCTGTTCCAGGCGGGATCGACAGGGACAAGCTGGAGGCGGCGCTAGGCCTCGCCTTCGATGACAGCGCCCACGACATGCCGCAGCAAGCGCGAGCCATGGTTGTGCTCCACGGTGGCCAGATCGTTAGCGAACGCTACGCACCAGGCTTCACGAAAGACAGCAGGCTCGTAAGCTGGTCGATGGGCAAAAGCATCACAGCGGCACTCATCGGCATTCTGGCTGGCGAGGGACATTTCGCATTGGACGACCCCGCGCCGATCGCGGCCTGGCGTGAGCCTAGCGATCCACGTGGTGAGATCACGCTAGCCCACCTGTTGCGTATGAGCAGCGGCCTCAAGTTCGAGCGAGTTGAAGGCGACACGCAACCGGATTTTTTCCGCAGCAAGAATGATCACAATTACATCTATTTCGGGGCAATCGACGCCTTCGAGCACTCGACTAGCCGACCGCAAGAGCACCCGCCGAATACCGTTTGGCGCTATCGCAACTGCGATCCTCTGGCGCTCGGGCAGATCGTCAAGCAGACGGTCGAAGCGCTAGGCGAGGAGTATCTGACCTACCCGCAGCGTGCCCTCTTCGACCGTATCGGCATCCGTAATATCGTTCTCGAGCCTGACGCGTGGGGCAACTTTGTGATGACCGGCTTCGACCACGGCACCGCTCGCGACTGGGCCCGCTTTGGGCAGCTCCATCTCCAGGACGGAGTCTGGAACGGCGAGAGAATCCTGCCCGAAGGCTGGGTCGATTTCGTGCACTCTCCAGCGCCGGCTGATCCCGACCACCACTACGGAGGCCAGTTCTGGCTCAACGCTGGCGGGCGCTATCCGTCAATTCCGGAAGACGCTTACTGGGCGGGCGGCGCTCGCGGTCAGGTTACTATGGTTATCCCCAGCCGCAACGTCGTCATCTCCCGTCTCGGCCACAGCCTGAACGCAGATAGCTTCCACTCCTACATGGACCGTGTCGTCCATGACGTTCTGGAGGCTATAGACCCGTTTGGGTAAGCGAGTGCATCGTTGTGCTTAAGGGGAGCGAAAGTCGATACCCTCGTAGATCTCGTCGAGGCTCAACTCAAGTTCTGGACAGGGGAACGGCACTAATCCTTTGTCCGAAACCTCGGCCGGCCACCACGTGCCGTGCTCGTCGCGAGCATGACGAAAGGCCCGCTTCTGATCCTGATAGAGCACGATGTACGCCTGTAGCGACTCGATCCGCCGATACGCGACGAGCTTTTCGCGCCGGTCAATGGATGCGGTGCTCGGTGAAAGCACCTCGATGATGAGGCACGGCCGCTTCTTGATGTATTCGCCATTGTCCTCAGGATCGCAGGTCACCATCACATCCGGATAGAAGATCTGGTCATCCGAAATCTGGACCTTCATATCGCTTATATAGACACGGCATGGGCCCGCGCCCGCAGCATCCAGTAACTTGGACGCCACTCTCAGGGCCACGCGATTGTGCCGGTCACTCGCGCCGGCCATGGCCACAAGCTCGCCACCGACATATTCGTGACGCACCGGGCTGTCTTTCTCGAACGCCAGGTACTCATTGATCGTGAGCAACCGTTCGCGTTCGTGGTGTCGAGTGCCCATGTTGCCCACAACCTTTCGCTTGCGCATCTGTCGGAAGCGTCGTCTAGAACGTAATTCGACCGTAGATCTCAGACAATGTGAGTTCGACGTTCGTACCAGGAAAAGGGATACGTCCATTGTCGATGAATTCCTCGGTGCGCCAGGCTCCGTCATCGTCCTTCCAATGCCGGATGACACGACGCTCATCCTGATAGACGATGACATAGGCTTCCATTGAGGAAATGCTCCGATAGGCAAGGAGCTTATCGCGACGGTCGACAGCCTCGGTGCTTGGCGACAACATCTCCACGACCAGTGTGGGGCGTGTTGCGTAGAGACTCTCATCATCGTTCTCATCGCATAACACCATGATGTCTGGGTAGTAAAAAACATTATTCGCGGGCCGCAGCTTCACTGTCTCAACATGTACCTCGCATGGACCGCTGCCAACGGCATTGATCAGATGCCCGGCAATGTTGACGATAATCCGATTGTGCCGCCTGGAAGCGCCGGCATACGCATAGACATAACCACCGACGTACTCATGCCGAACAGAGGACGCGTTCTCAAAAGTGAGATATTCATCGACTGTTAACAGTCTATGTAAAAATTCTTCTGCATTAACCATGCCCAGAGTATACGCTCCAGCCTGTGCAACGATCTCTATACTTGACGCACTGGCAATGTTCAGGCGAAGATGCACTGGTGTCCGGTAACGTAACCGGACACGTTTGCACGATCATTCGCATATCGTCCATTTAACAGGGGAGGAATAATGACCGCGAGTCCCGCAATTGGTCAACCAACAAAACGACTCGAAGGCGCAGCAAAAGTCACCGGCGCGACACGCTATGTTGACGACCTGACATTTCCGGGCATGCTCCAGGCACGGACTGTAAACAGCGTCTACGCTCACGCCGAGATCGTCTCGATTGACACTAGCGCCGCGCTCGCACACCCCGGTGTGGTTGCCGTTTACACCGGCAAGGATGTCATTCCAGACGGAGACGAGCCTGCCGACCGGCATCATGCGATGCTGGCACGCGACAAAGCCATCTATTACGGCCAGGCTGTTGCCGTCGTCGTCGCCACAAACGAAGCCGCCGCGGAAGAAGGCGCGGAGCTCGTGCAGGTCGAGTACAACGAGCTTGGTGCGAACGTGGATCCGATCGCCGCTATGCAGCCCGATGCTCCGGTCATCCGTAAGAAAGCCAAGGGCGAGGAA
>JACCZH010000272.1 GCA_013696045.1 Chloroflexia bacterium | reverse complement strand
GTGACAACGTGGTGAACCGCTCGATCCGGATCGCGGGCGATGAGATTGACGAGGCCATGATCCAGTATGCCCGCCGCGACCATAACCTGGTCATCGGCGAGCGCACCGCTGAGAACGCCAAGATAGCGGCTGGTTCTGCTTACCCCCTCGAAGAAGAAAAGCGCGTCACCTTGCGTGGCCGTGATCTGTTGACCGGGCTGCCGAAATCGGTTGAGGTCAGTAGCGTAGAGATTCGCGACGCGATAAGCGGTCCGGTCAACGCGATTGTTGAGCTTGTGCGCACCTGTGTTGAGGAAACCCCACCCGAGCTCGTGGCCGACATTATGGAACAAGGCATCACCCTGGCCGGCGGCGGAGCGCTGCTGGAAGGTCTTGACCGCCGCTTGCAGGCCGAGCTGCGGATGCCGGTGAGGGTTGCCGAGGATCCCCTCACGTGCGTTGCGCGCGGAACCGGACGAGTCGCTGAGGCTTTGCACCTGTACCGGCGCGCGCTCGCCAGCGGACAAGACCTGCGTCGCGCGGGGTAGCCTGATGTTGCAGCAATCCGCGGGGCAAAGCATCCCATGACACTCACCTTACGCCAGACCGCCACTCTTCTTGCCATGCTGCTGGTGGTAAGCCTGTCACTTATCGTGCTGGATGGACGCAACCAGCTCGACGGCGCGAAGGGCTTGCTGGGCGGCATCGTTGCGCCGGTTGGTGAGAGTCTGTCCGGTCTGGGCGGACGATTTTCCGGCTCCCGGCAGGTCGGCGACGCCGAGCTCATCGCTGAGAACGAGCGCCTACGAGAAGAGAATGCGAGACTCTTGTCTGACAACGCGCAGTTACAGGCGCTCGAGCCGCGTGTGGAGCAGCTTGAGGCCCAGCTTGATTTTCAGGAGGCACGTCCGGAATTGCAGGAACTCACGGCCGGCGTCGTTGGCCGCGATCCCCAGAGCCGGGAGAAATACCTGATTATCGATCGTGGCTCGGCTGACGGGGTGGCAGTCGGGATGCCGGTTGTGAGCCCGCACTTTCTGGTGGGTCAGGTGATAGAGGTGGACCCAAACCGCGCCAAAGTGTTGCTGGTTGTTGACTCCGCGTTTCAAACCGGGGCGCTACTACAGGCCTCGGGCGACGGCGGCGTGGTGTATGGACGCTGGCAGGCGGGCGGGCGCATGGTGATGCGGCACATTCCACCGGACGCCGAGATCGCTGAGAACGAGCTCGTGGTGACATCGGGCTTGACGTCGGGCATTCCCGCCGGGTTGATTATTGGGCAGGTTATTGGCGTTGAGCGTGACGAGCTCAGGAACGAAGTCCAGGCCGACGTTGTTCCGGCCGTCAATTTCGACACATTGCAGTCGGTCATGGTGATCACCGGCACGCAGACAGAGTGATACGGAGGGCCGGTGGCAGTCGATCTACGGCTTAACGCGGCAATTGCGACAAGTAAAGCGCTCACCCGTGCGATTCGCCGCGTGGGCCGCGGGGGCGGCACGGCGTTCCCTGGTTTGATCGCCACACGCATTGACCCGGGAATACTTGGCAAGCTCTCGGCGCGGCTGCCTCAGGGAGTGACGATTGTGGCTGGCACCAACGGCAAGACCACGACCAGCCGGATGCTGGCGGGAGTGTTGCGTGAGAGCGGCCTGCAGGTTGTCCATAACCGCTCCGGCTCGAATCTTGTGCGTGGCATTTCGGGCGCGCTTGCAGCGGAGGCATCGTTGGGGCGCGGGCGGTCCGCCGAAATTGGGGTGATCGAGAGCGACGAAAACGCTCTCCCGGATGTCATCCGGCAGACCAGTCCACATTGCCTGCTGCTGCTCAACCTGTTCCGGGACCAGCTTGATCGCTATGGCGAGCTTGAGACGATTGCCCGGCATTGGGCTCCAGCCGTGGCCGAGCTGGATAGCGACGCCACGCTGGTGGTGAACGCCGATGACCCCAATCTGGCCGCACTGGCGGAGAACACCAGGGCACGGGTTGTGACGTTCGGGCTTGAGACGGAAGGCCATGGGCTTCCAGAGCTGCCACATGCCGCCGACTCGGCAGTGTGCCGGCGCTGCGGGTCGAGATTTGAGTATGACGCCATCTACGTCTCCCACCTGGGCGCCTATCGCTGCCCGAATTGTGCTTATCGCCGGCCGGAACTGGATATCGCGGCGCGCGAGATCTCATTCCAGGGCATGGAGCGGTTGTCCATGACTGTTCGCCGTGACGGATGGGAGGACGATCTGCGTCTGGATGTCGCCCTTCCAGGTTTGTACAACGCCTACAACGCGCTCGCCGTCGTTGCGACGGCGTCGGTGCTTGGCGTTGACGCGGGAACGATAGCGACATCTCTGCGCTCGTTTGAGGCGGCCTTTGGACGGCTGGAGAAGATTGAGTACGAGGGTCTGCACCTTACCCTGGCACTCTCAAAAAACCCGGTGGGGTTTAATGAGGTCCTGCGCATGTTGACTGTTGAACCGGTAACTGGACCGGTCATTATCGGCATTAACGACCTGGACGCCGACGGCCGGGATGTGTCCTGGCTCTGGGATGTCGATTTTGAAACACTGGCGGAAAATGCGCACACCGGCACGGTGTTTGCTGCTGGTATCCGGGGCGACGACCTGGCGGTGAGGATGAAATATGCCGGCCTTCCGGCTGACCGGCTGGACCTTGGCTTGCTCGGACTCTCGTTCTCTGAAGTGCTCGATACGTTGCCCAAAAGCGTGGCAAAGGGCGAGCACGTGTTTGTGCTGCTGACCTACACCGCGATGCTCCAGTTGCGCCGGGCGCTGGCGGGACGCGGCGCCGCTCCTCAATTCTGGCGACAATAACGACGAGGATTGCATCTTTATGAATCTGCGCATTGGCTGGCTCTACGGCCACGAAATGAATATCTACGGTGATCGGGGTAACGTTCTGGCGCTGGCCCACCGCGCGAAATGGCGCGGCATTCCGTCCGAAATCGTGACGATCGGCATCGGTCAGGCAATCGCAGGGCAAGCGATTGACCTCTTCTTCTGGGGCGGCGGTCAGGACCGCGAGCAGATCAGCGTCGCGGCCGATCTTTCGGGAGACAAGGGCCGTGACCTCAAAGCGGCCATCGAGGACGGCGTTCCGATTCTGGCAGTCTGTGGCGGTTACCAGCTTCTCGGCCACTATTACCGTCCGCACGGCGAGGCCGACTTGCCAGGCATCAGCGCGCTGAACGTCACCAGCGAGGCCGGCAGTGAGCGCTTTATCGGCAACGTCGTGATTGATGCGCCTGAGTTCGGCACACTGGTCGGGTTCGAGAACCACTCCGGCCTGACCTTTCTCGGCAATGGCGTCCAGCCGCTCGGTAAGGTACGGGTGGGGCACGGCAACAACGGCCGTGACCGCCAGGAGGGAGCCCGCTACAAAAACGCCATCGGCTGTTACTTGCACGGGTCACTGCTGCCGAAAAACCCGGTGCTGGCCGACTGGTTGATTTCGGCGGCACTGGAGCGCAAGCATGGCAGCGTTGATTTGCCATCGCTTGATGATGCGGTTGAGACACGCGCGCACGATCAGGTTGTGCGGCGGGCGTTGAAGCTGGCGCGGTGATGGATGCACAAAGCCATCGCAGCCGCGCAATTCATTGCGCCTTCCTGTCCAATCTGGACGCCGTGGGTGGTGAACAGGTGAAATGAATTGCGCGGCTACGCAGGAATGGGTTCTCGATGACAACGATGGATTGGGATTTGCATGACAGCCGTTACACGTGTCGCGTTCGTGTCTGATATCCACGGTAACCTGCCGGCACTGGAGGCGGTTCTGGAAGAGCTTGCCCGGCGGGAGCCGTTTGACCGGGTTGTTGGGGGCGGGGATTATGCCACTGGCGGGTTGTTTCCAAAAGAATGCATTGACCGGGTGCGGGATCGCGACTGGGATTTTGTGCGCGGCAACGCGGACGAGTGGCTGGTGGAGATAGCAACTGAGGGCGAGATCCCGGCCCAGGGCTGGGTGCCCGAGGTTGCCCCGGACGAGAAGTCGAAAGAAGTGATGCGCTGGAACGTGGAGTACCTTGATCCCGACAGCGTGTCGTTTCTGGCCGGGTTGCCGATCGAGTGTTCGGTGAGTGGACCGAGTGGCCAGAAACTCGTCTTCGTGCATGCAACGCCGGACAGCACGCACACGCACCTGGGGTATCCGCCGGACGCGTCAGAAGACATCTTCCTGCCAATGTTTGAGCAGACGGGCGCGGACGTTCTGTTGCACGGACACATTCATCATGCTTACGTGCGGACAATCGGAGAGCTGACCCTGGGC
>JACCZH010000245.1 GCA_013696045.1 Chloroflexia bacterium | reverse complement strand
GTGCCGGTACAGGGATTGGGCTATGTTGAGCTCACCGGTTACGCGTCGGACTCGATGCCGTCGCAGTGATCGAGTCACAAAACCCCGGTAGGGGAGGCGGCTTGTCCCCTCCCGGGCCCTCGACGGCCAAAGAAGGGAGGGGACAAGCCGCCTCCCCTACCGGGATTTTGTGACTCGATCACTGCGACGGCATCGAGTCCGACGCGTAACCGGTGAGCTCAACATAGCCCAATCCCTGTACCGGCACATCGCCGACCGTGCCGGTAACTTCCACCTCGCCCTCCCAGTAGATCACGCCGGTGCTGGCCGTCGTGTCGAGTTCCTGCTGCGGCATAGACGGGACAAGCTCGATTGACCAATCCCGATCTGGTACGTCAATCGTCCAGCGTGAGGGGTAGATTGCGCCGGTGTCTGGCGATTCCCAAGTGTCGGTTGACGTTACCGTGAAGTCTCCCGTCTCAAGGTTCTCCACCGAGCCGTCCTCGACGACGAGCGTGCCGTAGGACATGACGATGTTGTGAGCGGCATCGAAAATGAGCGAGATCGTGAGCTCCTGATTGTTCTCAAGCTGGACAGAGAACCAGTCCCAGCCGCCAGCTCCAACAGATATGAAGTTGCCCCACTGATGGTCCATCCAGGCTTCACCGGTGATGGTCAGTGGTTCGTCGTTGACCGTCAGCGTGCCGGTTACTTCCATGTTCGTCCTGGAATAATAGTATGAGCCGCCGGCGGGGCCAAACTCGACGTAGCCGATGTCGTTGTGCAGCGCGGGCGGCTTGGTGGCTGTAAGGCTGAGATCAATGGCGTAGCCCACCATCTCGGCTGCCAGCCTGTCGGTTCCGAGGGCGCCGGACATGGTCCAGCCATCGAGATCGAGGTTGAAGCCTTCATCTGCTTCAAGCGCCGCGCCGGGCCCGGCTTTTTCATCAAAATGAAACGTGCCGCTCGGGTTGTCGGATATTGCGAAGTGGGCGGCGTAGTACGACGGGAACGCGCCGCGGTTGGCCTGGAAGACCACATATTCAAAGCCGTAGCGGTCGCCCTCTTCGGTGAAGAGGTGGCCGGTGTAATACCACCACTCGGTCAACATGTCGTGGGGCGCTTCATCCTCTGGGAAGCGCACCGGCTTAATCTCTGGCTGCGGCGCCAGCAGCGCCTCAGCGGCGCGGGTTGGTGTCGCGACCGGATCGGGAACAGGATCGGCTTCGGCGCCTTGTCCAGCGCAGGCCGTGACGAGGAAGGCGAGAGCGACGACCACGGTCATCCTGAGAGCCCAGACTCTGTCATCTCGACCGGAGCGAAACGCAGCGGAGAGATCTCGGTTCCACTGAAGCCTGGGTTGGCGTGAGATCTCTCCACTGCGGTCGAAATGACAGAGTGAATAGTCGCGGTGAACATTGTTGGATCTCAATGCTTGTATTCCTTCTTCGGTAGCAGTCGCTGAAGCCACTTGGGGAGCCACCAGTTGACGTTGCCGAGCAGGCGCATGGTGGACGGAACGAGCAACGCGCGAGCGATGGTGGCATCCAGGAAGACGGCGATGGCGATGCCAAGCCCGAGTGCCTTGACGAGAACGATTTCGGCGGTTACGAACGAGGCGGTCACGACGACCACGATGAGCGCCGCACCGGTAATGATTCTGCCACTGCGCTGGAGTCCGATGGCCACACTCTGGCGGTTATCGTTTGTCTCCAGATAGGTCTCGCGCACCCGCGAGAGGAGAAAGACTTCGTAATCCATAGAGAGCCCGAAGAGCACGCAGAACATGATGATCGGCAGCGAAGCCTCAACGTATCCTTGAGGTTCAAATCCGAGAATGCTCGAAAAGTTACCTTGCTGGAAAATAAAGACCAGCGCGCCGTAGCTGGCGGCGATGCTCAACGTATTAATCAGGATCGCTTTGAGAGGCAGCACTACCGAGCGGAACAGGAAGAGCAGCACGAAGTAGGTAGCCAGAACGATGACGAGCGCGACATAGGGGAACTGGTCGTACATCAGGTTCACGACATCCACGATCTCAGCGGTGCCGCCGTCGACCAGCACTCGAAAATCTCCTCCGAACTGGTAGTTTCGCACGTCAGTCAACAGAGCCTTGGATTCGTCGTCGCCAGCCAAACCACGGATATAGAGCAGGACGACGGTCGCGTTTTCTGAAGCGAGCTGGTTGAGGTTTTCCTGCACGAACTGGTCGGTGATGCCTCCCGGACTGTTGTAGAGCAGGTTGTACTGGTCGAGCGTCAGGCGGGGATCAAGGGTCACAATGCTGTCGATGCGCGTGACTCGATCATCGGCCGCGAAGTCGCGTGTGAAGTCGTAGAGCGCAGCCAGGTTCTCTCGATCGGTGACGTTGGTGTCAGTCTCAAGCGCAACAACGATAGGTGAGATTTCACCGTCGCCGAACTCGCGGCGCAGCACCTCGAAGCCCTGTCTCGATTCAACTCTGGTTGGCAGGATTGTGGCGTCGGGCGAAGAGAGTTCGACGTCCAGGAACGGGATTCCAAGGAGGAGGAGGAACGCCAGTGTGGGGATAAACACCTTCCATGGATGGTCCATGACAACGTTTGAAAGGCGCACCCAGAAGGTCCCGCTGCTGTCATCCTTACGTTTGATGATCTGAAAGCGGTTGATGCGCTGCCCGACGATCCCCAGAACAGCCGGGAGAAGGGTCAACGCCCCGATCATTCCCACCGACACCACCGCCACGCCGGCGATGCCGACCGAGCGCAGAAACATGAAATCGAACTGCGCCAGCCCGCCCAAACCGATCAGGACGGTCAGGCCAGAGAAGAAGACGGCGCGTCCGGCGGTCCCAACCGTGACAGCCACGGCTTCCTCAACAGAGCGTTTGTCCAGCTCCTCGCGGAACCGGCTCGTCATAAAGAGTGAATAGTCAATCGCCAGACCCAGGCCGAGCATGGTGGTCAGGTTGAGCACAAAGATCGACATATCAACCCGCTGGGCGAGCAAGAATACGAGTCCAAGCACGGTTGCGACGCTTACCCCGCCAACGAACAGTGGCACCGCCGCGCCAACCACCGTTCCAAAGACCAGCAGCAACGCGATCAGGGCGAACGGGATGGCAAACAGTTCCGCGCGTTGCAGATCCTGTTCTGAAATGGTCTCGACATCCTCATAGAATGCCGGCACGCCTGCCAGTGTTGTTGCGATGCTGGTTTCGGGAAGGACGTCGCGGATCTCCGGCATCAGGCGTTGCGACTCTTCCGGCGAAAGGTTGATCTGCACCGCCGAGTATGCAGTGTGGCCATCGCTTGAGATCTGGCGCGGGCTGTCCTGGAAACGCGTCGCGCCGGCAGTTTCGGAGATGGTCAGGATGTTGTCGATCACCCTATTGGCTTCGTCTGAAAACTCTGGGTCAAAGGCAGTGTATTCTTCTGACTCGAAGATCACGACCAGTACCGAGGGCGAGAAACTGGGCAGGTTGTCTTCGAGAACAGCTCGGGCGCGAGCCGACTCGATGTTGGGATTGCTGAAGCCGCCGACCTTCAAGACGGATGGCAGCTGGCGGATTGTCGGGGCGCTCACCAGAAAGAGCGCGAGCCAGATGGCGAGGACAAGATAGCGGTAGCGAAACCCAATATAGCCGAGACGGTAGAACATGCGTTACCCTGATCGTCAAAATCGGCGCGCGACGGTTCGCACGCCGGAAGGGGATGGGCAGGAACAATGCCCTGCTGGCAACTGTACCCCAGCCGGGCAGCATGGGAACGGAGACGAGGGTGAGCAGCGACGCTGGAAGTGGGACAGATCATAAAGAACGGGTACGGTCGCAGTTCGGATCGACGGCGGCGGACTACGTCTCTTCACCGAAGCACCGGGCCGGAGCGGACCTCCAGCGGCTGGTCGAGCTGGCAGGGTGCGGGCCGGACGACGTTGCGCTAGACATTGCTACCGGCGGCGGTCACACCGCGCTGGCTCTGGCTCCACATGTCGCACAGGTTGTCGCCAGTGATCTGACGCCGAAGATGCTTGAGGCAGCGCGTGGATTCATCAAAGAGCAGGGCGCGACGAATGTATCGTTCGAAATTGCCGACGCCGAAAAGCTCCCGTTCGAGGATCGCTCGTTCACCATCGTCAGCTGCCGGATTGCCCCTCACCACTTCGGTGATGTGCAGGCATTCTGCAACGAGGTGGCGCGGGTATTAAAGCCGGGTGGCAGGTTCGTGCTCATGGACTCGATCTCGCCCGACGACACTATCCTGGACGCGTTCATCAACGAGCTTGAGTGGCGACGCGACACCACCCATGTGCGTAGCTACAGCCTGAACGAGTGGCGGTCGTTTATCGAACACGCCGGCCTCACCGTTGAGCAGCACGAGTTTGTCCAACGGGAGCACGAGTATGAAACCTGGACGTCGCGATCACGTATGACAGCCGAGGCGAAGGCCGGCCTGGACCGGTTCGTGCTCAGTCAGCCAGATAAGGTGCGTGAGTTTTTCGGTATCCGGATCGAAAGCAATCATATTCTGAGCTTTACCGATCACAAAGTGCTTATCACGTCCACAAAGCGTTAATCTCGGCCGTGCGGGCGGTGTCGATCCGCTCGGCAATGGGTGGATGCGAGTGCAGAAGGATTGTGACCCAGCCTGGCGGATTCGGATCAGCCAGGTTAAGCGCCGCCAACTTCGCCAACGCGCTTGCATAGGCAGATCCGTTGCCGGTGAGCGCGACGGCGAAGCGGTCGGTGCGGCGCTCGATCCTCCGGCTGTAGGCCAGCTGGAGCGGCGTGATCACTGTGCCGGCCACGCCAAAGGCCAACGCGATGAGCGGCAGTGCCCGGGGGTTGCCGAGGCTTGTGGCACCAACCAGCTCGGGCCGGGATGACATGGCGCGACGTCCGACCCGATCGGTGACCCAGGCGATCGCGAGGGTTACGAAGCTGGATGAGAGGATAAAGCGCCAGAGATCCCGGTTCACCTGGTGACCGATCTCGTGGGCGACGACCGTCTCGATTTCGTCAGGGGTGAAGCCCGCGAGCATCGTATCGCTAATGACGATGCGTTTCGTGTGGCCAATGCCTGCGAAGAATGCGTTGGCTTTGGTCGTTCTGCGGCTCATATCCATCTGCATGACATCAGCCACCTCGATGCCGGTCTTCTCGGCCAGCAACTTTAGACGAGCGGCCAGCTCTGTGTCCTCAAGCGGCTCATATGTGTTGAAACGCGGCGCTATCAGCACCGGGAACAGAAAGGTAAGCCCAGCGGTAAGTGGAATGGCCGTGCCCGAGGCGATTAGCCACCAGCGGTCCGGCCAGCGGCGGATCGTCCATTGCATACCCTCGATCAGCGCGATCTGCAACGGCGCGGAGATGGCTTCTCCCTTGACGACATCGATGGCCCAGCTTCTGGGCGTCTGGTTGCTCAACCCGAAACGCTTCTCAACGATATAGCCGCTATAGAACGATAACGGCAGCCCAAGCATCAATGAACCCAGCGACAGTGAGCCGTGGTAACGCACGCGTTTCGTGAAGCTTGCTCTCGTTTTTGGAAGCAAGCGGCGGTTCATCTTTGCCGCCAGGCCGGTTCCGAGAAAGAGAGCGCTGCCGGCCAGGGTCAGGGCCGTTCCAGCCAGGGCCAGGCGTTCCTTCATGCGGCTGTACTCTTGCGAGCGGGCATTGGTGTCGCTCATCTATGCTCCTTCTTGTCAATTTGTTCGTAGCGGCGCAATTCATTGCGCCCGGTTTGCCTGCCCGATCCGAATTGGGAGGAGAGGAGACGCAATGAATCGCGCCGCTACGTTGGATGATAACCCGCTCTTGTGG
>JACCZH010000179.1 GCA_013696045.1 Chloroflexia bacterium | reverse complement strand
CTGCATGAGCAGGCCGTCTCTCTCCGTCAGATCTATAATGTAACCCTATTTATCTATTTGACAGGTTACATATGCCATGTCATCCTTAGAAACCATCGTAACGGACTACACTGGTTACCACCCGGTTTCTGTATTCATAGTAGGAGGATGACATGCGACAGCCTACCCACGGCATCAAACGACATCCACAGCCCGCGCAGACATTCCTGCCCAACCGTCATGTAGCTACCAGGATTCAGGTACGTGTTTATGACCGGCAAGACAGCTTCGAGCGCGATGTCCAACGGTTACATCAGTGCGGCTGGAAACTCTATTCCAGCGATCACCTGCGCTCGTGCATTCCAATAGAACTAACCCGCGCGAGCGCCAGGGGATTGGCCCCACAAGCATCAGCTGATCGCATTGTGGCGCGGTTTGTCTGCCGATCCACCTCCTCGCCAGCCACCGCCACGTTCGCCTGGCGGTGGCTGGAACAGCCCTACGTTCACCTGCGCCGGGGACTCGGTGAGAGTCTTGTCCGGCTCGGGACACTTGTGGCTGGTCAGTCCAATCAGGCGGAGGCAAGCCACGCATGTATTGACACCACCTGTGGTTAGACCGATGCGATTGTTACCAAACTGACCAATCATCGAGACGCTTTGAATACAGGTGCAATCCACAGCGACTACGATAGGCTGCGGGAATGCTAGAGTGCCAACAGCTACGACCGTCACCCGTAAGAAAGGTCAACACTCCCATGTTCTCACAACAGGAACGGGCACTCCTTGATTTGCCGGCATTCGCCGCGCTGGCCACGCTGATGCCGGACGGGGCTCCTCAGCTGACGGTGATGTGGTATCGCCGTGACGGCTACAGTTTACGGATGATTGCGCCGGCTGACACTCGCAAGGCGCGCAATCTCGAGCACGACCCCAGAGTCGCTGTGATCGTCGAGGAGCCGGGCAATTCTTACCATTTCGTCGAGATCCGTGGAACTGTAGAGATCGTCCACGACGACGATGCCGCCAGGGCCGAGCTTGAGCGAATCGCCGAACGCTATATCGGCGACCGCGCCAAGGACTACGCAGCCGGACTTTCCGCCGACCCGCGCCTGCTGTTGGTAGTGCATCCCGAGAAGACGGTCTACCATCCCGGCGGGGGATAAAAGCACTTTACAGTGTCATCCCGAGCGCTATACATCGTCATCTCGACCGGAGTAGAGAGATCTTAGGTCCACCGACGCTGTGGCTGCAAAGGGATTTTTCCACTCCGGTCGAGATGACGGCGCGAACCCGACACGCATATGCCCCTCCTGATTGGATAACACGAGCGCGGCGCACACCAACACCTAGCAGGCTATAATCCGCCTCGACGATATCGTCGTGACCGGCAGGCAAGGCATGCGATCCTTTATTCAACGCATCCGGCAGTACAGGCGAGACGTCAAACTCTTTCTGCTCTTCACCCTGGCCGCCAATGTCGGCATCGGCATGTTTATGCTGATTTTCAATCTCTACCTGCTCCAGCTAGATCTACGTGAGGATTACATCGGCGCGTTTAACGCTATCCATACCGTGGGCATCGCCGCGATGTCTCTCGCGATGGGTATCCTCATCAACCGGCTAGGTATCTGGCGTTGCGTCATGCTCGGCTTCATCTTCTTCCTGGGCAGCTCCATTCTGCTCATTACCATCACCCATCCGGTTATTCTGCTGTCGCTGGCAGTTCTCGGGGGCGTTGGAACGGCCTTTCTCTTTGTGCCAACCATGCCCTTTATCGTCGACCTCACGCGCAGCTCGGAGCGACAGGGAGTCGCGGCGCTCACCTTTTCACTCAACTCGCTCTCAATGACGGTGGCCAGTCTGGTGGGAGGGTTTACTCCCCGGGCGTTGGCGGCCGTCTCGCCGGTTGAAGCGCCAAGCGCGGCGGCTTTCCGCTACACGCTTTTTATCGGCCTTGGCATTGCGTCACTGGCGCTCATTCCACTGTTCAGGATGTCCGAGCAGCGGAAACGCTCCAAGCCGGAAGACGCATCCCAGGAAACCCAGACCGGCTTACCGCCGTTGGAGCCAGGACGAGTGCGCCGGCACATGGTGGTGTTTATCGCGGTCGGCGGGTTGATGAGCCTTGGCGCGGGAATGGTCTTTCCTTTCTATAATGTCTACCTCTCCACCCTCGGGGCCAGCGCCGGGCAGATCGGGCTGATCTTTTCGATCGCCGGTATCGCGGCCGCGATGCTGGGGTTGGGCTCACCATATCTAGCCAGCCGCTTCGGGGCGCAAACGGCGGTGGTGATGGTGCGGCTCGCGCCGCTGCCATTATTCCTGCTCCTGATCTTCTTTCCGGCGCTCTGGATCGCCGTCGTTGCCCATATGGTGAGGACCGCCTCGATTAACATGGGCTGGCCGATCGACAGCTCCTACATCGCCGGTGTCTTGCCAGCCAAGGCGCGCACCGCCGTCTTCGGGTACCGCTCCGGCGCGTGGAACATCGGCTTTGCGCTGGCAGCCTTTGCCGGCGGCAATGTGATCGTGCGTTATGGGTACAGCGCAACGTTCGCAAGCTATGCGTTATTCATGACACTCGCAATGCTGCTCTTCTACATCTACTTCTCGCGCTTTCATGCGTCCCAATCGGCCGCGGCCGCACAGGTAGCGACTCAACCCCTCGTCGACCCCGTTCCGGACGTGCTCAGCAAAGACACCACGCAACCCGGCTCTGGTAAAACTCGCCTGTCACCTTGAACAACCCGTGCTACACTGTCGCAGCGAAAAGGTGCCCAACGGGACTAGACACAATAACCTGGCTTTGCCAAAGGTTGAAATTGGTATGCGGAAACCACCAGCAATAGACGATTCCACTGAGGAAAAAGCCAGACGGCCGGGCAGGCCGCGTAGTGCACGGGCAGATCATGCCATTCTCCAGGCCACGATTGAGCTGCTAGTCGAGATCGGCTACGGCTCAATGAGTGTCGAAGCGATCGCCGCGCGGGCCCAGGTCGGCAAGGCGACAGTTTACCGGCGCTGGCCCTCCAAGAAGGCGCTGGTCTCCGAAGCGCTGCGCCAGCTCAGCGAGGATGTGCGCATACCGGACACCGGCGACACCCGCGACGATCTGATCGCCCTGCTGCACGATTTTCGCCGTGTTACCAGCTCCTCGTTTATTGGCCCAATGATCGGCCGGGTTATCAGCGCGGCCATCGGCAACCCGGAGTTCATGACAGTCTACTGGGACAACGTCATTTTCCCGCGCCGCAAGGCCGTCACCGAGATCCTGCTGCGCGGACAGGAGCGCGGCGACCTGCGCACCGACCTCGACCTGGAGCTTGTCCTGGACATGCTGCCCGGCACGATGATGTACCGCGCACTGATCTCTCGGCACGGCCTGGACGATGTCGGCTTCATCAACCCCGAAGAGCTCGTCAACACCATCTGGGCCGGCATCGCCTCCGACAGCGCCCGCCCGATACGGAAGACGCCGCGGTGTTGATTGGGTCGAATGGCCTGTAGGGCAGGGGACAGGCCCCTGCCCTACGACAATGCCCGGCGCATCGTCCAGAGGCAGATCGTCAACATCACCGCGTCGAACGCCAGCAGCACCGCCACTGTTGTGCCGAGCACCGGCCAGTTGTAGCCCTCCAGCATCAACTCGCGGACGTTGCTGATGGCGTAGCTCATGGGATTGAGCCGGGCTACGGTCTGGAGCCAGCCGGGCATGTTCTCGATCGGGGCCAGGGCGTTGCTGGCGAAGATCAGGGGCAGGCTGATGAAGCTGCTGATGGCGAAGAATGGGCCGTGGTTGCTCAGCCCGAACGCCAGCGCCGTTGAGAGCCCCAGAATCCCGACTCCGAGCAACATCCCGGTTAGCACGATCAAGAGGTAGCCACCGATGCCGGACGCAGTCTCAACACCGAGCGCGGCTGACACCAGAAAGATGATCGTGGACTGAATGGCGGTCAGACCCAGCACAAACCCGAAGCGGCTGGTCATCACCGCCAGGGGCGGGATCGGCGCGGCCACCAGACGCTCGAACATCTTCGACTCGCGATCGAACAGGATCTCGACGCCGCCGGACATTGAGCCGTTGAAGACGGTCATCACCACCACGCCGGCGGTCATGAAGGCGATGTAGTTGCCCTCGGCGCCCGCCACACCGTTCTGGAACAGGTTGCCGAACAGAATCAGCCAGATGGCGGGCTGGATCAGGGCGGCGATGATGCCCATCGGCTCACGGCGCAAGCGCCAGAGCCAGCGCTTGGTCAGCGCCAGCGAGGCGCGGGAGAAGGAGGTCTCGCGGGCGACAGCCGCGGTCATGCGCGCACCTCCGAATTCGTGAGTTTCAGGAAGACATCATCAAGCGTCGGCTGATCGTAGCTCACCATCTGGATCTCCTCAGGCAGTGTGTGCTGCAAGATGCCCAGCGTCTCCCAGAGCCGCTCCGGTGCGGCGTTGAAGACGAGATGGCCGTTCTCCCGCTCCGGCCTGACCGGCAGATTGAGGCCGTCGAGAGCTATGGAACCTGAGAGCGTCACCTGCAATTGGTGCAGCTCGCCCACAACGTCGCGCTTCAAATCCTCCGGCGGTCCCAGGCCGACCAGCTTGCCCTTGTGCATGATGCCGACCCTGTCGCATAGCCGGCTGGCCTCTTCAAGGTAGTGGGTGGTGAGCAGAATCGTGACGCCCTGGGCCTTCATGCGACCGATCAACGCCCAGAGCTTCCGGCGCGTCTCGATGTCCAGTCCGAGCGTCGGCTCGTCCAGAACGATTAACCTCGGCTGGTGCAACATGCTGATCGCGAGGTCCAGCCGCCGCATCATGCCGCCGGAATAGGTATTGACCACCCGGCCAGCGGCGTCCAGCAAATCCGCCCAGGCCAGCACCTCCTCAACCCGTTGGTCCCGGTTCGCGCCGGTGAGACCGAACAGCTCGCCGTGCAGCCGGCAGTTCTCACGGCCAGTCAGGTAGCGGTCCAGCGCGATCTGCTGCATGACGTAGCCGGTCATAGCACGAATCTTTCTCGCGCTGCGCACTGAATCGAGTCCAAAGACCGTCACCGAGCCGCCCGTCGGACGGCTGACTCCGAGGATGGTTGCAATGGTGGTCGTCTTGCCCGCGCCGTTTGGACCAAGCAGCCCGAAAATTTCACCGGTCTCGATCTCCAGATCCAGCCCATCGACCGCAACGACCTTGCCATAGGTTTTCCTTAACCCGCTGATCTGAATGGCAGGTTTACTCACAGATTTTCCTCGCTAACATTCAGCCGGCCTAATTCGTCGATCAACTCCCGGGCAGCGTTGACACCGGCGCTCGCCAGGCTGTAGTAGATTCTCCGACCTCCAGGCCGGCGTCCTACCAGGCCGGCGGCTTCGAGTGCGGCCAGATGGTTTGAGATCGTGGCCTGCGGAGCGCCAAGCTCCTCGGCGAGCTCCAGGCCAAACATCTCTCCCTTATGACCGAGTAGTCGCAGCATCCTGAGCCGCAGCGGGTTACTCAATGCGTCGAAGACGCGCGCCGCGCCAATCAGGCCATCCTCACTCGGATCTACCCGCAGCGAGGCCGGTTCAAACGCAACGACTGTCTGGTTTCCGATGTAACCAATTGAGAGCTCAGCGCCCAGTCCGGGACTCAAGAGAAAGATGATCTGTTCAGACTGCTCTAATCTCTCGCGCTCGCTGGCGGGGGCGGACCGGCCGGTAACTTGCTGAAACGCTCTTGCCGGCGATGACGCCACCGGGCGAGAACGCATGTCTCCGAGTGCCGCGAGCAGGCGTTGATCGAGACCATCCTCCACCTCCGGCCCCAGGACGTTCCAGAAATCATTGAGGACAGTCAGGACCATCGATTTCAGGGCGCCACCTGGGTCACCGAGCAAGCGACCGATCCCCTCAACCGTCGTGCCGGAATCCAGCGGTGTGAACGTTCGCGCGTAGCGATCGAGCGCAGCCTGGTCGCGGAGATCAATCCCGCCTGAAGGAATGGGTTTGTCATTGAAGTCGAGCCCAGTTGTAATCGCCGCTTCACACAGCGCCCGATACCAGGGCTCATTCTGCCGCGCCAAGAAGGCAACAAACGCAGGCCAATCGGCAAGCGCCTCGGACTCCGGTTCGATCAAGACGGCCAGGCTGTCGCGCAGGCCAAAGCCATGGCCGAAAATCTGGTTGAACGCCGGTGGCGGGCGGCCAACAACGTCTTCTAACCGCGTCGCAAGTTCAAAGATATCCTGATTCGGGCCTTCGCGATCGTAGAGATAGAGTGTGGCCAGCGACAGGGTAGTGAGCAGCGCGAGCGGCAAATCAGCCCGTACTTCGACCGTTGTCATGCGCCCGGCCTGAAATCTCCTCACCATAAGTCAGTCTCCATACTATTGGATATCTCGATAGTATGGATGCTCCTTCAGACATTGTCAAATGTGTCACAAATTTGAATAGAGAATCGTGCCTCTTCATCGAGTCCTAGACCGCCGCCAGGCGTAGCGCAGCCGAGCCAGTATCCTCACCGGCAACAAGGCCGATGACAAGCAATATGGCTAGACAAACGAACAACACCGCGACAATCACTCCACAACCAATGGCAGCCGTGCGCACTATCGAACGCTTCGGACGGATCGGTAATGGCTCAGCGGCAGCAGGGGGCTTGGCCGCTGTCGAAGGTGCGACCGGCGCGCTTGCCTTCGTCACCTGTGCCGGCTCAGGCTCGTTCGTGTCCGGCCCGAAAAGATCGTCGAGCGCATCCTCAAAGCGCTCGTCCCGGGACCGTTCGGATTGTGGCTCTCGTTCGTCTGCCATATGCTAGTTTCACTTGTACGTTCGTTTGTAGGTTTATTGGAACAATCTCCAACAGATTGTAAACAACTGACAAAAAAGTAGGAGGCGTGTCATGGCAAGTATCTTCACGAAGATTATCAACGGCGACATACCCGGCCGCTTTGTCTGGAAAGACGACCTCTGCGTCGCCTTCCTGACCATCAACCCAATCAAGCCCGGCCACGCCATGGTCGTGCCCCGCGAAGAGATCGACCACTGGCTGGACGTCGATCCCGATCTGCTCCAGCACCTGGCGGTCGCCTCCCAATCCATCGGCAAAGCCCTCCAGCACGCCTTCTCCCCGCGTAAAGTCGGTATGATCATTGCCGGTCTCGAAGTACCACACGTCCACATCCACCTCATCCCCGTCCACGACGAAATCCGCGACCTCTACTTCGCCAACGCTGACCCAAATCCAGATCCTGCAGCGCTTGACGCCGCTGCGGAGAAGATCCGCGCGTCGCTGCGAGAACTGGGGCATAAGGAAGTGGCAGAATAGCTGCTTCTCCAACCGCAAGGGAGGCGTGATGCGCCGCTACACAATCCTGCTTACGCCGGACGTTGACGATGGCGGGTACACCGTCACTGTGCCCCTTCTTGAAGGTTGCGTCACTGAAGGCGACACAATAGAGGAGGCAATTGTCAATGCCCGTGATGTCACCCACGGTTACGTCGAGCCAATGACCGCCAACGGTGAAACGGTGCCGGAAGAACCCCTTGCTCCGCAGCTTCTCACCATTGATGTCGACGTCCCTGCGCCAGTTGTCAGCTAGCGTCCCGACAAGCTACATGCGATACACGCACCCGTCGATCTTCGTTCAGAACGGTTGTTATAATGACTTCCTCAGAACAAGCGAATGCACATGATGCAGACCATCGCGCCGAGGATGACATCGAATACATCCAACGCTGGGCCGACAACTGGCTCGCCCGTCTGCCTGGCTATTGGGAGGAACTACCCGAGATCGTCACGACCGCCGATTCGGCGACCGATGCCGAGGCTATCGCCAACATCGAAGAATGGCGGCACTTTGAGAGTCAGCGATGACAGCTTGACCATTATGAGGAACTGGACGTGTTGACCCCTGCGCAGATGACACATACCCAGAGTTCCAGCGTTTGGTTGCTCGGCATCTGCCCCTTCTCGAACGATTGCTACGCGTGTAATAGAATCTGTGTAGGTGAATCCTTCAAACTTCTTTCAGGATGGTTGTAACCATGGCAATCTCACAACAGGTCACTGCACAAGATGTCGGACTTCGCCTTGCTGACGAGGTACGGCAGGATCCAGTAGCTCAAGGAGTCTAGATACGCGCTGTGCGTGACTACATTGAGTTATGGCTCTTGACTGAGCCGATTGATGCCGAAACTGAACGTCACTTTTACGGCCTTAGCGCATCGTTAGACCGTTGGTTCCCGGAGACGTACATCC
>JACCZH010000174.1 GCA_013696045.1 Chloroflexia bacterium | reverse complement strand
GGGCGTAACAGTTGAAGAGCTCGCCGCCGCCAATGGCATGCTGAATCCAGATTTGATCGTCACTGGTGATCTCTTGATCGTTCCGTCTGGGCCTGCCTCTGCCGAGGCACTTCCCGAAGATTCCAATCCACAGACGGATGTGGAGAATACCGAGACAGCGGAGTCTACCGGCAACGATGAAGTTGCCGCCCCGGTGCTGGTGACCAACGACGTGCGGCCTCAGCAGCCGCCTACCTCAGTTCAGGCTGGCGCAGCCACGTTGCACCTTGTATTGCCAGGCGAGACGGTCGAGAGCATCGCCGAAGCATATGGTGTAACGGTGCCGCAGTTGCTTGCAGCCAATGGGCAGGCTCAGAATGGCGTTTCAAGCGGCATGATTTTGAAAGTTCCGCCAGCAGACACGGCTGGAGTACAGCTGGTCAACATGCCGGCCGCGATCGAGATGTCGGCCGTTGGCAGCGAGCTGACCGCGGTCTCGGTTGCCACCGCATACTGGGGCGCGTCGATCTCTGAGAACACGCTCCTTGCTTCGCTTGAGATGTCCGACAATCCACACCTCGGATTCCGTGGCGACATCAATGGGCAGTTCGGCGGCACAGATGACTACGGTGTGTATGCCGCGCCGCTCTCTGAGGCGGTTAGTGAGCACGGTTTCATAGGCGAAGTGTTCTATGCTGACGGGGATGCCACACAGCTCACCGATCGCATCGACCGTGGCCTGCCGGTCGTAACCTGGATCACCTATCAGACTGCCCAGGCCGAGCCGCAGCGAGTGGACGATGATGTCCGGCCTTTCACCGTTGTGGCGGGCAAGCAAGCGGTTGTAGCCTATGGCTATGACGATCAGGGAGTCCTGGTAGTTGATCTAGCCAGCGGCGGCTACTCGCACATCAACTGGGCCGATTTCATGCGCTCCTGGAACTACTTTGATGGCATGGGCCTGGCAATCTCGCCGATCTAGAACGTTGTAGCTATCCGGTCGAACTATTGACCGCCGCCATACGCAGACCGAAGCGGCGCACACCGAGCGCCGCTTTTCTGCTGTGCGGACGGGTTGGGTTCTATCTGTACACTTTTACATGCGTTCACCGGTAGTCAACAATCCGGGCTTCCGGCGGTTGCGTAGTACAGGTGGTGACTGCCAAGCGGCACGGCGCCCAGATGTCAATGGACACAATGGGGGTATACAAGCGTGAAGAGAAGGAACCCCGGTGAGGTTCCTCCACCAGAGGACGTCAACCGCGCGAAGCAGGCGGCCGATTTGCTGCCCGCCTACACCCTGGGGGTGCTTGATGATGACGAGCACTTGCTTGTTGAGGAGGAGCTGGCGTCTTCACAACCGCTGCGCGACGAGCATAGCCGCTACCGGGCTACGATTGATGTGTTGGCCGCACCGACACCGTTGACTGCCCCACCTCACGCACTTCGCGGCCGCGTGCTTGCCTTCGTGGATGTGCAACCTGAGCCAGTTCCGATTGTGGACCGGCGATCCCGCATGATGCGAGTGGCTCTTGGCCTGGCCGCGGCGCTGTTACTGTTGCTCGCTGGAGTTGTAGCCGGGCTCTGGGCCGAATTGAACGAGCGCGAAAGCCAGATTGCCAGCCTTCAGCCGGCTAGTAGCAGACCTCAAGTAGATTTTTCGCAACCTCTGGTCTGGACCGCACTCAGCGTGGCTGGCTCGACCGGTTCGGGGTATTTCTGCCGAACCGAGGACGGCTCTGTTGGCTGGATCGTCGTCGAAGGGATGCCTGTGACGGCGGGCAACGTCTATCAGCTCTGGCTGGTGGATGGCGAGCGCCTTGAGAGCGCTGGAATCTTCGTGACAGACGCGGAGGGCCGCGGTTTCGGCGTGGTGCGGGCCAGCGCTCCGGTTACTGGTTTCGAGCAGCTCTGGATCACCGCCGAGCCACCGGGTGGTAGCCCCGCGCCGACCAGTGATCCGCACGTCTCCGTTACCATTGTCTAGATGAATGTGCTCCACCGACACGTTGTTCATGTCGTCGCGATTGTGCCCCTTGCCGCTGAGTTCGGAACTGATGAGCTTCTTGTGTTGCCCAGCGCCGGTAGGCTTATGCTTCCGTCCGGACCGCTCCAACCGGGTGAGCGTCTGCTGGATGCGGCTGTGCGGATTGTGCTGGAGCAGGCTGGATTTTTGCCGGAAACGGCGCGGTTGGTCTATGTCCTCGAGGCCAAGGACGGCACACTCGTAACCGGTGTGCAGTGTAACCTTCCAGCGGATCTCGACGACGACGTCGATCTTCGTGGTGAGTTCGTGTCGCTCTCACATTCCGATCTGCGAGTAGAGCCAATGGCATTGCGTGAGATCCTGATGGAAGACTTACGCTCTGGGTTTGTGAGACCGGTAGCTCATCTGGTTGAGTTGTCTGGTGGAGACGGATCGCCGGTTCGGATAACCTGGTAACGATGGGATAGATAGTGCAGATTCGTAGTGTTAATATGGCGCTCCGGAGCGGTGCGCTGGTCTTAAGCCTGGTGGTACTCACGGCATGTGGCGGCGGAGGTGACAGTGAGAGTGTTGATCCTACTGTTACCGTGGCGCCGGCAGGTCCAACCTCAACGTTGGCGGCGACGGCCGAGGTCGAAGCCGAGGACGAACCTACATCCACCGCCACCGCGGAGATGACGAGCACCCCGGAAGCGACGGCCACCATTACCCCGTCGCCGACGTTGGAACCGCCAACTCCAACTCCGACGAATACTCCGACGCCCACCGCAACCCCCCTGCCGACGGTGCAAACACCGTTCGACACGACTCGCCCGGTAGGCGAAGCGCTTACCAACTTCACCCTGGATTACTCGGCGCGCTTTGACGGCGCGGAAGGCGAGGATGGCGCCGTCGATCTGCGGATAGCGCAGGCAAGCCCGGATTCGTACCATCTCCAGGTGGCGACCCTCGGTCAGCAGACCGAAGCCTGGAGGGTGAACGAAATCATCTACGTACTCGGTCCGGGCGGAGCTGTCGTCGAGCTGCCAGGTGTGGTCGATCAGAATCTCTACGCGCCAGCGAGCTTCCTGGCGTTGGCGCCGGATCCTGCGATGATCGAGTTGGCCACGGTTCTCGGTGAAAACGTCGATGTCGCGGGCAGGAGCACAACCCACTACGAGATTGATCCCGCCGCCGCGTCCGCGTACCGTCCTTCTCAGAGCGAGGTTGGTGACGACGTCGAAGGCACGTTCGAAGTGTGGGTTGATAATGAGCTGGATATTGTGATCCAGTTAAACGTGGACGTCAACTGGACCGGCGGAGTTGGCGAGACTCAGGCAATAGGTATCGACTACCTCGTCACCGGCATCGACTCAACGCCAGAGGCTCAGCCGCCGGTGTAATTCAGGCTCACGAAACTCGCACGTCTGCGGGTCATCCTGAGGCACGATAGATTTCTCGTTGGACCCCGTGAAAGGTAGGCCAGAAATCCTTCGTTCCTGAGAGCCTGCACTGAGCGCCGCCGAAGGGATGACTACCTATCCTCAGGATAGCTACCAATCGAATCGAATTTTCCTGATCTCTCCTAGAGCGACTCGGCTACCGGTCATCGTCCGGCTTCTTGGGGAACTGGATAGTGAGGCGGCGCCGGCCGCCGGGTTTCCAGCGGCGCTTGCCGGGCTTGTTCTGGTATTCAACAGGGCCGGTTCTGCGCGCCGCGACCGATGTCTTGCGTTGCTGCCGCAACGTTGGCTGCGGGCGGTTCAGGCTGGCGTACTCGCGCAGGGCATGATCGGCCAGCTGAAGATCGGTGAGATCCGCAGCGCTTTTGGCCAGCCGCTTGCCAATCAACCCCACAGTGCGCGGGGAGAGCTCAATGCCGTCGCCAGCCAGAATCAGACTGAGCTGTAGTAGCAGCGCGTCATTGGCGTGCGAGCCCGCGACTTGCCGGGTAATGCCAAGGAACTCGCGCTGGCCCTCCGGGGTGCCATCCAACCCCTGCAACGTGAGCGCTGCTCCGAGTGCGTTCCACTCGCGGGCGTTGCGCCGTTGACGCTGCGAGCGGTCGCCCCTCGACTTTCCCACCACAGCGGCTACCGATGCGACGTCAATCGACTCTCCAGAGTCACTCAAGCCGTCCAGCGCCGCGGTGATCTGACGCGGCGAAGCACGAAACCCTGCCACCGCGCGCACGTCTTTCACAAACTCGGCTACGGGGGTGAGCACTCCCGAGTTCACAAGCTTGATTGCCATGGATTGGTACATGTCGTCACGTGCTGGTCCAGACTGGATGTTATCGTCGCTCATACTAGAGCACGCCTCTCTCACGGAGTGAATTGATGTCGTCAATCGACTTGCCCAGCACTTTGGCAAGCACATCGGCAGTGTGCTCTCCGAGCAATGGCGGGGCGCTGCGCACGGTTGCCGGTGTGCGTGATAGCTCGAACGGGATGCCTGCCATGCGGATTGAGCCCGCCGTTGGGTGCTCTGCTTCCACTATCATGTTACGCGCCAGCACCTGAGGATGGCTAAACACCTGCTCGACCGAGTTGATTGGACCGCTCGGGATACCGGCCGCGACGATCTCGTCCAACCACTGCTGAGCGTCGCGTGTCGCGATGATTGCCTGGATGATCGCGACCAGCTCGTCGCGGTGCTCTACCCTGGCGGGGTTGGTGCTGTAGCGTGGATCGTCGCCGTAACCTGGGATACCAAGGATCCTGCACAGCGCCCGGAACTGAGCGTCGTTGCCGACTGCCACGGTGATGTGCTGATCGCGGGCCTTGAAGACCTGGTAGGGCACGATGTTGGCGTGTGCGTTGCCAAAGCGCCTGGAGGGGTTGCCAGACACAAGATGGCTTGAACCCACGTTGACGAGCCAGGCGACTGCCGACATCATCAGGTTCGCGTCCACCCGCTGGCCGAAGCCGCTCGTCTCGCGCTCACGCAGTGCCGCCAGCACCGCAACGGCGGTGTAGAGTCCGGTGGTGACGTCCACGATGGCGACGCCGACCTTCATCGGGTCACCGTCCGGCTCGCCGGTTATCGCCATGATGCCTGCTTCACCCTGGGCGACAAAATCGTAGCCGGGCCGGTCGGCGAACGGGCCGTCCGGACCGTAGCCTGAAATTGTGGCCCAGATCAGGCGCGGGTTCAGCTCGCTGAGCTGCTCGTAACCGATGCCGAGTTTCTCAAGCGTACCGAGTTTGTAATTTTCAACGACGATATCCGATTTGGCGGCCAGATCGCGGATGATCTCCTGCGCCTCGGGCTGCTTGATGTCGAGAGTGACGCTGCGTTTGTTGCGGTTTACCGAGAGGAAATATGCGCTCTCCCCGCCAGCCCAGGGTGGGCCCCAGGCGCGAGTGTCGTCTCCCGAACCGGGCCGCTCAACTTTAATAATGTCCGCGCCAAGATCCCCGAGCACCATCGTGCAATAGGGGCCGGCGAGCACACGCGACAGGTCCAACACCCGAATGCCAGTGAGCGGGCCGGTTACTTCATCCATTGATTACAGTGCTCCAGGTTTATCCATGAAACGAACGGCCCAATGTCGGGCCATATTACAACACCTGAACGTTAACCTCTTGCAGGCCGGTCATGCCGTCTGGAAAGGGAGGATTCTCGACGGTCACTTGCTCATTGCCTTCGCCGTCGGTGGCCCGGACCGTGAGCGTATGCTCGCCGGATTCAGCGGGCCAATCATATTTCCAGCGTTGCCAGACGAGCGCTGGCTCGTAGGGTTCAACGGTCGTGTCCACCCACTGACCACTATCGACCTGGATCTGGACGCTCTGGATACCGCGCGAGCCGGCAAACGCAACGCCACCGATGGGAACAGTTCCCGACTCATCAGCCGCCACATCGCCGAGCGGGGTGTCGATAACGGAGAGAATGTTGATAACCGCCTGGGTGTTGTTCGCGTCCCAGCCGCGCTCCTGCCAGAAACCGGTGTAGTCGTAATCGACCACCTCGATCTCTTCAATCCACTTCACGTTCTTCTCGCCGTAAATATTGGGCACATACAGCCGGCAAGGGAAACCGTGCTCGCGCGATAGTGTCTCTCCATCCATGCCGTAGGCCAGCAATGTCGTCTCTTCGAGAGCTTTGGAGACCTGGATTGAGTCGCTATAACCTCCTCCACCTCGCAACACGAGCTCAACCGCCCCATCGCCGATCCCGGCCATTTGGAGAACGTCGCGCAGCCGCACACCCGACCAACGGGTTGTGCTGATGAGCTCGCTCCCATAGGTATATGAGATGCACATCAGCGTTCCGGGCAACTCAATTGAAGGCATGCTCAGGAGATCGTTGTAGGTGAGCACTATCTCCTGGTTGACGAGTCCGCCAATCCTGAGCGTCCACTGCTCCCGTTGGATGACCGGGTCTCGCGTGCTGATATCAATGGTGTAAAAATCTTCGGTGCTGGTGATGCGTGGACGGACCCCGGCCGGCGGGTCGAAGTCATCAACGTCATCGAGCCCGGTCCCGGTTGGTTCGGGAGATGCTGGTGACGCTTTATCAGTTGGAGGAGTTGGAGAATCCGGAGGCGTTTCCCTGGTGCTCGGGGTTGCTTGTAAGCTCGTCCTTACCGATTCAATCGGCTCTCCCGCGCCTATCTGGCTCTCGGCTACTCCCGACTTACGCAACAGCGAGCCAATGGTCCAGCCACCGATTCCGAACGCCAGCGCTCCGCCAATGGCTTGCTTGAGGACATCGCGCCGGTCGCGGCTGGAAGGTTGGTCAATCCAATCTCCGTGCCCGGTAAGCCGGGAGCGGTCACGCGCGTCAATCTGAAGCCGTTCGATCCCGTTGCCTGCGACGGCCAGAGGGCCCGCCAGCGTGACACCAAACCAGATCAGGAGCCAGATTCCGAATCCCACGCCAGAGGCGTTGTTGCTGACATACGCGAGGACTGTAGCCAGTAA
>JACCZH010000171.1 GCA_013696045.1 Chloroflexia bacterium | reverse complement strand
GGATGTAGCTGTTGCCGTGGCGCTCGTACGGGATGTCGACAGCATCCCGAGTGGTGCCGGAAATTTCGCTGACCAGGGTGCGCTGATCTTTCAGAATGGCATTGGTGAGCGAGGACTTCCCGACATTGGGCCGGCCGACAATGGCGAAGGCCGGATGCTCGGGCGCTTCGTCCTCTTCATCGGTTCGTGGCAGGAATACAACCAGTGCGTCCAACAGGTCGCCGGTGCCTGTGCCATGCAAGCTACTGAAAGCGATCGGCTCGCCAATACCGAGTTCATAAAACTCAACGGCATTGTTGCGCCGGCTCTCGCTCTCCGTCTTGTTCACGCCGAGGACGACGGGCTTCTCGGAACGGCGGATAAGCTCAGCCACGTCATGGTCCGCGGCTGAGACTCCCGCAGCGCCATCAACCAGAAAAAGGATTACATCCGCTTCTTCGATGGCAAAGCGGGCCTGGTTTTGGGTGTGGGCCGAGATTTCGCGCGGGGCGAGCTGGTCAAATTCATCTTCGTCCTGGAGACCGCCGGTGTCAATAATCGTGAAGTCGATGCCCAGCCACTCGGCGTCGCCGTAGAGGCGGTCACGCGTGGTTCCAGGCAGATCTTCAACAATCGCCCTGCGCTCGCCAACGAGTCGGTTAAAAAGCGTTGACTTGCCCACATTTGGGCGGCCAACGATGGCAACAACGGGTTTCATGGCTAGCTCAATACCGTTCGACTTAGGGGCAAACTGTCCAACACAGAAGCCTACCACGCGTTGGTGTGGAAACGGGAAAGCCGAAACTCCTTGAAGGAACTCCGGCTGATACCCATTCTAGTCTGACCGCTTTGCGACCGCGACGAATCGATCGATGGCGTCTTTGCCGGTCATCTCAGTGGCACAGATGAGCATCCGGCCATCGAGGTTAGCGGAAACGTCTGAGAGATCGTAGCCGCCGATAACGCCTGCGGCCTGCAAGCGTTTGTTCAACGCCGATGGAGCCTCATCGCATCGAACGGTGAACTCATTAAAGAAATGGCCGCTGTTCTCAACGGTGAACTTGCCTGTCGCTTCCAGCTCTTTCGCCAGATAATGGGCGTTCTGATAACAAATCTCCGCCACCTGCCGTAAACCACTCGGACCGAGTGTGGCCATATAGACAGTAGCAGCGAGGGCCATCAATCCCTGGTTTGTGCAGATATTACTGGTGGCCTTCTCACGACGGATATGCTGCTCACGAGTCTGGAGAGCGAGCACAAACCCACGCTTGCCCTCGGTGTCGGTTGTCATACCCACTAGTCGGCCGGGAACCTGCCGCACATTTTCCGTTTTGGTGGCCAGGAGGCCGACGACCGGTCCGCCGAACGACTGGCTTACGCCGAGCGACTGTCCTTCTCCAGTGACGACGTCAGCGCCAAGCTCGCCAGGTGGTTTCAGCATGCCCAAGGCGATCGGGTAAGCCGACACCACGAGTTTTGCGCCGGCTGAGTGCGCTTTCTCGCCGATTGCAGCGATGTCTTCGATGGTGCCGTAAAAGTTCGGGTAGCCAACGATGAGGCAGGCGAGCTCATCGTTCAGGTATTCATCGAACGCCGCTGGATCGGTCTTGAAACCGTCGGCTGGCACCGGCAGTTCAACTACCTCGACACCCACACCCTCAGTGTACGTGCGAAGCACTTTGACGTAGTTTGGATGAACGGTGCCGGCCACAACCACGCGCTTGCGGCCGGTCCGCAGCGAAACCGTCAGCAGCGCTCCCTCGGCTAGCGCGGTGGCGCCGTCGTACAGCGACGCGTTGGCGACCTCCATTCCGGTTAAAGCGCTAATCATGGACTGATATTCGTAAATCGCCTGCAAGGTGCCCTGTGCAACCTCCGGCTGGTAGGGGGTGTAGGCAGTGTAGAACTCACCCCGAAAGGTGATCTGCTGTACCGCCGCTGGCACATAGTGGGTGTAACTCCCCGCGCCCAGGAAGCTCGGGTTTGCAATACCGTCCATGTTCTCGGCCGCCAGTGACGTCAGCCTCCGAAAGGCTTCCTGCTCGGACAACCGGCGCGGAAGGTCGAGCTCCGGAAAGCGCACGTCGCTCGGTATCGCCTCAAAAAGGTCGTCGATAATGGCACTCTTGGTCGCAGCCAGCATGGTTTTGCGGTCTTCATCTGTGTGGGGATTAAACGTCATGTCGTCCTCTGGTGATTAGTGACTGCCGGACTCTTCCAGCAGCTTCTCATACGCTTCGGCGTCAAGCAGGTTATCAATCTGGCTCTGGTCGGTGACCTTGAGCCTGACCAACCAGGCATCTTCGAATGGAGACGAGTTCACCATTTCCGGGGTGGTCTCAACGTTAGTGTTGTCTTCGATGACTTCGCCGCTGATGGGTGAGTAGATGTCCGATGCGGCCTTCACTGACTCAATCACACCCAGAGAATCGGATTGGTTCAGACTGGAGCCTACCGGCGGCAGCTCGATGTAGGTAATGTCGCCGAGCTCGCTCTGGGCGAAGTCGGTGATGCCGATTGTTGCAACATCGCCCTCTACCTTCACCCACTCATGGGTTTTGGTGTACTTATAATCCTTGGGTACGGCCATGTTCGTTCCTCCCTGTTCCGATCCTCATTGACAACCCATTAATAGAGCGCTAGCGATCGCGCTTGTAGAATGGCATCTTGATCTGCTCAGCCTTTACCGGCTTGTCACGAATGATGATATCCAATGGCTTGCCGACTCCGGCAGCCGAGCGCTCAATGATCGCGAGGCCGATGTTTTCACCCAGCGTTGGTGATGACGTCCCGCTCGTGACGTGCCCAACTTCACGGCCGTCCACTTGTACGGCATAGTGCGTTCGTGGCACGCCGCCGCGCTCCACCATCTTGAAACCCACTGTGCGACGGTTAATTCCAGCTTCCTTGGCGGCAGCCAGAGCGTCCCGGCCAATGAAATCATCCTTGTCGAGCTTCACGGCCCAACTCAAGCCCGCCTCAAGCGGGTTGATGCCGGCTGAAAGCTCCTGACCGTACAACGGCATGCGCGCTTCCAGGCGCAGAGTATCGCGCGCTCCAAGTCCGATTGCCTTGAGGCCGTGTTCCGCCCCCGCTTTCATTAAGGCATCCCAGAGGTCGCCCACCCTGTCAATGTCGCAGTAAAACTCCCAGCCGTCTTCGCCGGTATAGCCGGTGCGACCGGCCTGACATGCAATCCCGGCGACGGTAGTTTCTCGCATTGAGAAGTAAGGCTGTTCCGTCAAATCCGTGGAGGAAAGGCCCGCAACGATTTGCTCAGCGTTTGGTCCCTGAATCGCGATCATGCCGGTGTTATCCGAGATATTTTCGACCGTGACGTCCAGATCCAGGCGGTTCTCACGCTGGGTCTGCAGCCAATCGACATCTTTGGGAATGTTGGCCGCGTTAATCACGACAAAATAGCCGACGCCCGAGGGACGCCGATAAATAATGATGTCGTCGATGACCCCGCCGTCCGGGTAGAGCAAAAGCGAATAATGAGCCGCTCCCGGCTCCAGCACAGACGTATTATTACTCCCGACGTAGTTCAGGAACGCTAGGGCGTCCGGCCCAGAAACATCAACCTGGCCCATGTGACCGAGATCAAACAATCCCGCCGTCTCGCGCACCGTGCGGTGCTCGGCCATCACGCCGGCATATTGCACCGGCATGTACCAGCCGGCAAAATCCACCATTCGCGCGCCCAGCGCCACATGGCGGTCCGCCAGAGGTGTCTTCAACACGTTATCGCTCAAAAAAATCCGCTCCCCTCACCGAGTCGGCAGCCTCGATTACCGTCTGGCTGCTTCTCACATTGTAGTCCGGTTCATACAGGGCTGGTCAAGCGATTCGCGCAGGAACTTTGGGAGTAATCAGGTTTGAGACCTCGAGCGCGTTTTTACCGATCGAGCCGGTAGCATCAACGGGATAGCTGCCGCTGAGGCAGCCTGTGCAGAATCCCTGGTCACCGGCGCCGGTGGCCCGGATCAGCGCATCAAGCGACAGGTAGCCCAACGAGTCCGCACCGATATGATTCGCAATCTCTTCAACCGACATATTCGCCGCGATCAGCTCGTCTTTGGTCGCCATATCGACACCCAGATAACATGGCCACATAATCGGTGGCGAATGCACCCGCATGTGCACTTCCTTGGCTCCTGCTTCCCGAATGAGGTTCACAATTGGCCGGCTTGTCGTGCCGCGCACAATGGAATCGTCGATCAGGACGACACGCTTGCCTTCGATAACTTCGGGCAGGGCGTTAAATTTGAGACTTACTCCCATATCCCGCATCCGCTGGTCGGGTTGGATGAACGTGCGACCGATGTAGCTGTTCTTAATAAGGCCTTCCGAGTATGGGATTCCTGATTCGCGAGCGTATCCAATGGCGGCAGGTATCGCGGAATCGGGCAACGGTATAACCACATCGGCGTCCACTGGCCATTCTCGTGCCAACTCCTCACCCATGCGCTGCCGCGCAAGATGCAGCCTTTGACCAAGGATCTGGCTGTCTCGGCGGGAGAAATATATGAACTCAAAAAGGCACATCGCGGAAGCGCGAGCTGGTTCCAGGCGGTCGGAGTGAACCCCATCAGCGTTGATCGTAACGACCTCGCCCGGTTCGATCTCGCGCACGTAGGTCGCGCCGACGGTGGCAAGTGCGCAGGATTCAGAAGCCACCACCCAGCCGTCATCTGTTTTACCGAGACACAGTGGCCGGATACCATTCGGATCACGTAATGCAACAATCGAGTCCGGAGTGAGAACGCAGAGACTGTATGCGCCCACGCAGCGGCACAGTGATGCGCGCAACTTCTCGATAATCGTGCTTCCCGGCGCTCTCGCAATCAGGCGGGTCAATACTTCGCTGTCAGTGGTGGTCTGGAATCGAACACCCTCAGCGAGGAGCTCGTCATGCAGCTCGGGAGCATTAACCACGTTACCGTTGTGGGCAACGACGATTGTCCCAAGTGAGCTCTCCGCGGACATCGGCCCTGCGTTCTCCGGGAGCGTCGCTCCGGTTGTGGAATACCGGGTGTGGCCGACTGCCATCTGGCCCTTGAGATGCCGCAGATCGCTCTCAGAGAACGCCTGAGACACCAGTCCCAACCGTTTGCGAAGAAAGATCTCGCCGTTGTTGGCAACGGCGATGCCGGCGCTTTCCTGACCGCGATGCTGAAGCGCATACAGGCCGAAAAACGTCAGCCTGGCGACGTCAACACCCGGCGCGTAGACACCAAATACGCCGCACTCTTCGTGAGGTGAGTCATCGTGCTCATAGTCTCGAAACATGTCGCCCTCCTCCTCTTCCTGCTCGGAAGACACTGGTAGGCGGAATCGTTCGTACATAGTGTACGTTACTGTCATCGTTTGAGTCCGGACGCCCAGGAATCATGGAGATCCAGAATCGGTATGGATGTCGCATCGTCCATCCGGAGAACACCGCTTGTATTTACCCTACCAATTTCCGCAAGGGGAACATCGGCGGCTTCGGCGAGTGTTCGCAGAGCTTCAACCTGTGTGGGGGCAGCGGCGATGATGATCCTGGACGCGGCTTCGCCAAAGTAGAGCCGGTCCAGCCGGCCGCCGTTTTCCGAAGCCAAACAGGAGAAGTCGAGCGCAGACCCGAGCGATCCATCGAGCATCTCGATTACCGCGACGAGCAGACCGCCCTCAGACGTGTCGTGGGCTGCATGGACCATTCGACTGGCGATCGCGTCCTGAACGAACTTCTGAACCCGTATCTCAAGGTCGAGATCAAGCGATGGTGGGGCGCCTGCCGTCATCCCGTGTCGTTGCTTGAGATATTCGCTTCCTCCGATCGTCGCGCTGTGCTGACCTGCCAACAACAGTACGGCCCCTGAGCTCGCGGTCATGCCAACCGCTGTCGAAACGTCTTCGATCAATCCCACCACGCCGACGGTTGGGGTCGGGAAAACAGCTTCATTTCCGGACTCGTTATATAAACTGACGTTTCCACTCACAACCGGCGTCTCGAGCGCGCGGGCAGCGTCAGCCATCCCGGATACTGCCCGCTCAAGCTGGTAGTACCCTTCCGGCTTTTCTGGTGACCCGAAGTTGAGGCAGTTCGTTAGAGCAATCGGTTTGGCTCCCGTACACGAAACGTTGCGCGCGGCCTCCGCCACGGCGTGCATGCCACCAACATAGGGATCGAGGTAGACGTAGCGCGGGTTACAGTCCGTCTTCACTGCGATGGCCTTGTTTGTGCCTTTTATCCGCACGACTGCCGCGTCACCCGCGAGAGGCGGCAGCACCGTGTTGCTCATGATCGTGTGGTCGTAGGTCTGGACGACCGGTTCGCGGGAGCAGATATTTGGCGATGCCATCAGCGCATGAAGAGCGTCGCCGACATCCTCTCGTGAGAGATCAGGCAGGCTATCGACATCGAACGCTCGCGCGTTGGCTATCCTGGCTGACTCAATTCCGTCGCGAACGTAGGTAGGACATTGGTCGACGAAGAAGCTGGCTGGGACATTGACCTCAACAGCCTCTCCGTCCATAATGCATACGTTGCCATCACCGGTCACGCGGCCGATTACGTCCGAGTGAAGGTCCCAGCGGTCAAAGATGGCCCGGACGTCTTCGAGACCTTCTTCACGGACCACCACGAGCATGCGCTCCTGACTCTCACTAAGCATGACCTCATACGCGTTCATGCCCTGCTCGCGGCGTGTAACCTTCTGGACGTCTATCTCGATCCCGACATCGCCGCTACTGGCGCACTCAACGACGGATGACGTCAGCCCGGCCGCTCCGAGATCCTGCATGGCAACAACATGCTCTGTTTGCAGCACTTCAAGGCAGGCTTCAAGCAACAGCTTTTCCAGGAATGGATTGCCGACCTGGATGACTCCCCGGTGAGACTCCTCGGGGTTTTCCACAGACGCGAAGGTCGCGCCGTGAATGCCGTCGCGTCCAGTGTCAGCCCCAACCAGAACAACAAGGTTGCCAACGCCGCTTGCCTTGGCTCGCATAATTGCGGAGTTGTCGACCACTCCAACACACATAGCGTTAACTAGCGGATTACCTGTATATGAATCATCAAAGAAGATGTCGCCGGCAACGGTTGGAATGCCGAGACAGTTCCCGTAGCCTCCAATCCCACCGACCACTCCGTCGAAGATGTAACGCGTGCGTGGGGAGTCCAGTGAACCGAAACGCAGGGAGTTGAGCAGCGCGATCGGCCGCGCGCCCATCGTGAAAATGTCCCGCACGATACCGCCAACTCCGGTGGCGGCCCCTTGATATGGCTCGACTGCGGACGGATGATTGTGTGATTCGATCTTGAACGCGATGCCGATTCCATCGCCGATGTCGACGACGCCAGCGTTCTCGCCTGGCCCCTGAACCACGCGAGGACCAGTTGTGGGGAACTTTTTCAGCAATGGCCGAGAGTTCTTGTAGCCGCAGTGCTCGCTCCACATTGCGCCGAACATACCTAGTTCCACCGGACGCGGCTCACGGCCAAGGAGTTCGACGACCTGATCGTATTCCACTCGAGTGAGGGCGACCTCTCGCAAAGCCTCAGTAGTAATTGTCACCGGCCCACCGCAGCTTCCACCCCGGAACGTAACACAGCGCCCAGGATCTGAAGCCCTTCGTCACCTCCGAGCAGAGGATCATAGGCGCGCTCGGGATGCGGCATCAACGCCACCACGTTGCCCCGTTCATTGCACACTCCGGCAATACTGTCTGTCGAACCATTTGGATTGGCGAGTGGATCGTCATTACCGTACTCGTCACAATACCGGAACACGATCTGTTGGCGTTCTTCGAGATGAGCCAGCTCCTCTGGAGTGACGAAAAAACGGCCCTCACCGTGAGCGATCGGCAGGCGAAGAACCGTGCCGGGCTGAAGCCCGTTGCTAAATGCCGTTCTGCCTGTTTCCACTCGCGTGTGTACCCAGCGGCAGGAGAACGAAAGATTTGCGTTTCGTAGCAACACACCCGGCGCTAACCCGGCCTCTGCCAGCACCTGAAAACCATTGCAAATACCCAGAATCGGGCCACCCTGCTGAGCAAAATCGGTGACCGCCTCCATGATTGGAGAGAAACGAGCGATAGCGCCTGCCCGTAGATAGTCGCCGTATGAGAATCCACCTGGGATGATGAGCGCGTCGAACCCATCAACTGAACGATCCTTGTGCCAGACCGGCGCGACCTCCTGTTGCAGGCCAAGCTCAATCGCCGAGAGTGCGTCGTGGTCCCCGTTGGACCCAGGGAACGTAACTACACCAAAGCGCACGCTACTCAGTCTCCTCACCTAGCTCGTGGCTCGATCCGCCACGGTGATTCTGTATTCCTCAATAACAGTGTTCGCCAGTAGCGTGTCGCACATCTCGGCGGTTCGTTGTTGCGCTTGCTCCGGGCTGCCGGCATTGACGCTAACCTGTAGATACTTGCCCGCCCGGACTCCATCAACCTCATCGAATCCGAGGTTATGTAACCCATCTCGAATCGCCAACCCCTGCGGGTCGTTGACAACTTCCTTCAACGAGATAAAAACCTCAACCAGATACTGTTGTTTACCCACGGTTGCTCGTGAACTCCATCTCGGTGAGCCTTTCGAAGGCGGTTCGATAGCGGTCTGCGGTTGCCTGGATAACGCTGGCCGGCAACGACGGCGCCGGAGGATTCCGGTCCCAGCCTGTTTCCATGAGCCAATCGCGCAGCGGCTGTTTATCAAAACTGTCTTGCGGCCGGCCCGCTTCATACAGATTGACGTCCCAGAAACGAGAGGAATCAGGCGTTAGCATCTCGTCAATAATGGTGAGCTGACCGTTAATAAAGCCAAACTCGAACTTGGTGTCAGCGATGATAATCCCCCGCTTGCGCGCGTACCGTTCCGCGAATCCATATAAGGCCAGGGAAGCGTTCTTCAACTGGTCTGTCAGCTCCTTGCCGACGGCAGCTTCCATCCGGGCAATGGAGATATTCTCATCGTGGCCGGAGTCGTTCTTGGCCGCTGGAGTGAAGATCGGTTTGTCCAACCTGCTACTTTCAACCAGACCCGCCGGCAACGGCTCTTCGCATACCGCGCCGTCCTGCTTGTATTCAGCCCAGCCGGAACCGGCTAAATACCCACGCACAACGCACTCGATGTCGATGCGCTCGGCCTTTTTCACAATCATGAAGCGCCGGTCCAACGCGTTACGAAACGGCGTCGCGATCTCCGGCAGATCGCATACGTCGGTTGAAACCACGTGGTTCGGGGTCAGGTCGCGGGTGAGCTCAAACCAGAACGTCGACATCCCGGTAAGAATGGCGCCTTTGTTTGGAACTGGCTCTGACAGGACTACATCAAAGGCAGAGACCCGATCGGTCGCGACCATCAAGAGATTGTCGCCTAGATCGTACGTGTCGCGCACTTTGCCGCGCCGAAACAATGGCAAGCCCTCTAGCACGAGCTCTTGCAGGTATGTCGTCATCGCTACTGGTCACCTTCCGAAACTCCAACGGGCGATTCTATGGCTAGTCCAAGACGCTGGAAGGCGACATCAATGTGGCGCAGATGGTAACTGTAATCAAATAGCTCATCAATTTGATCGGCTGATAGTTGGGATGTGACGTCAGGTTCATCTTTCAAGTAGTCACGTAAATGCCCGCCATCGTCCCAGGCCTTCATCGCGTTGCGCTGGACAATCTTGTAGGCTGTCTGGCGATCAAGGCCGGCGTCAATGAGCGCGAGCATGGCGCGCTGCGAAAAGATCGCTCCGCCCGTGCCTTCGAGGTTGCCCATCATACGGGTTTCGTCAACAACCCACGTATCGACGATGTCGGTAAAAAGATGCAGCATGTAATCGATCAAAATGCAGACATCCGGAAAAATGACTCGCTCCGCCGACGAGTTCGAAATGTCTCGCTCATGCCATAGCACAACATTCTCAAGGGCAGGGATTGAGTAGCCGCGCACGAGCCGGGCAAGACCGCTGATGCGCTCGCTTTCGTGCGGGTTGCGCTTATGGGGCATGGCGGACGAGCCCTGGTTGCCAGGATCAAAATACTCTTCGAGCTCGCGCACTTCAGTACGGGCAAGATGCCGGATTTCAACGGCGAATTTATCTAGTGAAGAAGCCAGCAACGCCAGTGCGCCTATGAACTCAGCGTGCCGGTCTCGCTGCACAATCTGATTCGAGACAGCCGCGACTCCCAACCCCAGCTGGGCGCACACATCGTCCTCAAGATCCGGCGGAACATTTGCGTGTGTGCCGACCGCGCCCGAGATCTTGCCCACTGCAATGGACTTGCGGGCAGCGTCAATCCGTGTCCTGGATCGCCGTAGCTCGTCATACCAGATGGCCAGCTTGAATCCGAACGTTATGGGCTCGGCATGCACCCCATGGGTACGGCCAATCATCAACGTCTCTCGATGCTGTAGCGCTTGTTTGCCTACGGCCTCGATGGCTGCGTCCAACCTCTTAAGAATAAGGTCGGCGGCATCCACTGTTTGCAGCGCGAGCGCAGTGTCGATGACATCAGAACTGGTGAGTCCGAGATGAATGTAGCGCGCGGCGTCTCCTACTGTTTCTCCAGTTGCCCGGAGGAAGGCAATGGTGTCGTGGTCCGTCTCACGCTCGATTTCATGCATCCGGGCGAGATCACATGTGGCCCGGCGAATAGCCTCCATGGCGTCAGCCGGGATAACTCCACGTGTGGCCCAAGCCTCACAAACGGCTTTCTCTACGTCGAGCAGGCGATCAACCTTGTTACGCTCGCTCCAGACAGCGCCCATCTCGGGCAACGTATAGCGGGATATCATGTTGGCGCCTCGGCAAACACAAACCAGGCCAGCCCGCTTCCGGCTCGCTCTGGAGCTTCAATTTGATAGTAAGGGAGTTGGGTGTAGCAACAGTCCCGCGAGAGCGATCTCGCGTGGGCGACATGCATCATTTGACGGCATCGCAAGTGTGGCATATGGCCTTCGCACTCAAACGCTCACCAGCACGGAGTATACACGAGAGGCGCAGCTGAGCTTAGGACCACGCTGACAATTCATGGTTGCCCCGTTGGCATGCAGCAGGTTATAGTCAGCGTGGGAATCCGAGAGGTCTCAGCAGAGTGATATTCGTCTCTTGTAGCGCCTGGACTCGTAATTGAGGAACGAGTTGACGAGGAGAAGGCCGATCGAATCTTCGGCGGATGGCCTTCCGGCTGGCACGGTCGAACGGAG
>JACCZH010000145.1 GCA_013696045.1 Chloroflexia bacterium | reverse complement strand
GAGCACGAGAGATTTGTCCGGTGGCTCCAGCCCGCTAGCCTCGTGATCGATGACGAAGCCAAGTTCCCGTTCCTGCATCTCTCCGCTGATCGACACGGGCGCGTGCAATTGACCGGGAGGTTGGAATTTCGGATCGGTCACCGGTTCCAGCGCCGCCGAAAAGTCCGGCCAGCCATACCAAGCGCCCTCGCGCACCCGATAGGTCGGATCGTATTCATCGATGATCGGCCGCGGTGGAACCTGATCATAGCCGTTCTGGGTGGCGTACATCTCGCCGTCCTCGCCCCAGGCGAGGCCGATCACGTTGCGAAAGCCCCAGGCATAGGGTTCCAGCGTCCCCTCGATGTCCTCGGTGTCGAACACCAGAATGGCACCGCCGCATCTGGTGCGTCCCTCGATCTTTTGGCCCGGCTGGGTGTCGGTGCCGAAGGGGACAAAGGCGCCGGTGATCGCGACGTCGCCGGGTGAGTCGGTCAGATAGTTCGTGATATGGAAGTTCCGCCCGGTGAGCACGATGTCGTTGCATGTCGTCGTGTGCGTATCGGGATTCTTGACGACGAAGGGTATCATGTCTTGGCCCATGACGCCGGAATTACCTCCAGCGCCGGAGGTGAAATAGAGCCGCCCGTCCGGGCCGACCTGGATATCGTTGACCTGGTGATCGGTCTGGCTGTCGACGATGCCGCTGATGAGGAGTGTCACCTCGCCATCCATGGTCATGCGCGAGACGGCACCGGTCAGGTCCTCGGCGCGATGGGTGAAATAGAGCAGACCGTCGTGCCAGAGGAGGCCGGTCACGGACGCCGTGATGCCCTTCTCGTCCAAATTGGCGATCTCGGTGAGTTCGCCATCCTCCTCGACCCGCAGAATTCGGGCGGGCGGCGGTTCCTCGAGGAAAGCACCGCCAGCTTCGGCGATATACATCCGGCCCTGGTCGTCCCAGGTGACGGAGGTGGGATAAGTCAGCCCGTCCACCACCTTCTCGATTCTATATTCCGACGGGAGCATGATGACTGGAAAACGGTCGCTGGGCGACAGACCGACTGCAGCTGCCGCATCCTGCGGAGTGGTCGCAGTTGGGTCGCTCGCTGGAGCCGCGTTCTGCTCGCCTTGCGCCTGATCCGCTTCCGGTGCTGGCGCGGTCTGTGCCGACGCTGGGATCGCGAAGGACGCGACTCCGGTCATGAGCGCTAGGATCGAGACCGCGCCTGCCAGTGAACCTGTTTTCGTTCTGGTCTCTTTCATCTCCCAATGCTCCTGTTTATGATGGGATGGCACTCACATAGCGGACTCTATTTGTCCGAATGTGCTATTTGGTCCGCAATCAGGTGCCCTATTGTCCAGCGTTGTCACGATCCCGTGATCTAGCTTGGCAGCCGCGAGCGGGGCGTGATCTTCTGGTCTCCGCGGGCCCTCGTCCGTAGGACCTTTAAAGGACGGAGCGCTCATGTCCACCGAGACTCTGGACAGATTGCTCGTCACACTTGCCGTCCGGCTACACGCTTTCTCCATTTGCGAGATCAAACAGGGCTGGCGCCTGGTCTTCGATTTCAAGGAGCGTGTGACAGTCCACTACGTGCTTGCAGGGTCGGGATCGCTGCGGGCCGGCGAGGCTGAGCCGGCGTCCCTCGCCCAGCATAGGATTGTGATCGTGCCCCCTACCTTTCGGCAAAGCCTTGAAGTCGGTCGGGTGCAGAGACGACGCGGTCCTTTGCAGCGACGAGACCCGGCCTAAGATTTCTTCGCCAGGCGGGCCGGCCTGCCGCACTATCGCATCAACGCAAAGAAAGGCCCCTTCGTCATCGAAAAAGCGTTCCACATTCAGACCGTCAACAGCCTCCACGATCGCTTCGAGCGCTTCATGGAGCCATCCGCGGGCCGGCAACCAAAAACCTGCCCGGCTACGCCTCGTGGTTCATCGCACGCTCAGTTCGAACCGGAACGGAGCGCGTCGAAGACGCCTGGGATCGCCTGATGGCAGCATGACCAACACGATTTACAGACATGACCCAGAGTTCGGGTCCGGCTCTCAGCTCAGACTCAGGAAAGCACTGAAGCGACACGGTCATTCACGAGTGATCGTCACGGACAAACTGCGTTCCTATGGCGCGGCCCTCCGCCAGCTCGGGATCGCCGATCGCCAGGAAACCGACCGTTGGGCTAACAACCGAGTGGAGAATTCCCACCAGGCGTTTCGAAGGCGAGAACGGGCGATCCTCCACTTCCGCCGGGTCTGACGTTGCAGAAGTTTGCATCCGTTCACGCCTCGGTCTCTAATCATTTCAATCAGGAACGCAGCCTTTCTTCCCGCGCAAGTTTTCAACCGCGCCGCCGCTCTCGCCGAGTGGAGCGATCTCTGCAT
>JACCZH010000135.1 GCA_013696045.1 Chloroflexia bacterium | reverse complement strand
TCATTGCCCTGAGAACGATTCCGCTGCTGGCACGTCTCTCGGAAAAGATCGCCATTGCCGGCAGCCGCATTGTTCCGGCACTCGGCGCCTGGCAGATGGCCCGGCGGCCAATGCGCTATGCCCGTTCAGCGCTGCTCCTGATTCTCGCCATAAGCATTGGACTGTTTGCAGTCTCCTATTCCGAAACGTGGAAACTGTCCCAGGACGACCAGGCGGACTACCAGATCGGAGCGGACATCAGGGTGACGCCCAACCAGCGAGTTGGCCGCTCTATCCCGCGCCAGAATCTGCCAGACGGATACAGCCAGCTTGACGGCGTGACCCAGAGCTTGCCTGTGGCGCGGCAAACCGGCCAGCTGTCACGCTCGGCCGGCAGCGCGCAGGTCATCTTGCTCAACGCCAGTAATGCGGCCGGTGTTGTCCAATTCCGGCCGGATCTCTCTGATGAACGCTTCAACGACTTGATGTTCAGGTTGGAAGCCGGGCGTCCTGTTATCGCGACGCTTCCGCTTCCGGGGGAACCCCAGCAGATTGCCCTGGATCTGCGCTTTGAGGTAGACCCGTTCTCTCCAGATCAGGAACTGCCGTTCGACCTTGATCCAGATGACCGGCTGCTCCAGCTGCGGCCCTCGTTTGCCGTCGTGCTGCAGGACGCCAACGGCATGCTCTTCCGTGTCGATATCGGAAACGTCGAGAGCTCAGCGGAAATACGCAGGATCGTCGCGCCACTGAGCTACCCGCTCACCAACGGCGCCGTCGCCAGACCGGCGTATCCACTGGAACTGGTGGACATCGAGCTGCGCACAATAGCGCCCGTGCAGATCGAACGAACGGCGACGCTGGAAATACAGTCGGTCCAAACAACCGACGGCCTCGGATCCAATGACTGGACAGCAGTTGAGCTCCCAGGCGATAGAGACGCCTGGGAGGTAAACGGCGAGGGTATAGCGCGGCTCGAGATCTCTCCGTCCATCGAACTTGCCGGGGCTACAGAAGAGAATGGTCTCGTCCTGGCCATCCGCTCGGGCAGCTCGGCCGGCAATCGGGTTGTCCCGGTCACCTACTATCTCCGGCCAGCTGGGACCGAGCTGCCCGGGACGATCCCGGTGCTGGTAAGTGAGACCTTCCTGGAATCAACCGCGTCAACACTCGGTGACACAACTGAGATGCAGATTGGTGATTTGCGCGGCAACGTTACTATTGCCGGGGTCATTCGAGGTTTCCCAACGATAGCCACTGGTTCAGCCGGTATCATCGTCGCCGACCTCGCCACGATCGCAATGCATCGCTTCGAGCCCGGACGAACGATTGTCGGGCCCGACGAGCTGTGGCTTGAGGTGGACGCAACCGCCATCGAACCGGTGTCAGAGGCGCTCAGCCAGGATCCATTTGCCAGCCGCAGAGTTGACAGCCGCTCGGAACGCGCACAGAGCCTGCTCTCCGACCCGGTCGCCCTGGGCAACATTGGCTCCCTATCGCTTGGGTTTGTTGCGGCCGCCATCTTCGCCGGCATCGGCTTCATCGTCAGCGCCGTCGTCTCGGCCCGTGAGAGAATCACCGAATTCGCCCTGTTGCGGGCGCTCGGGCTGTCTCCGCGTCAACTTGCGCGCTGGATGTCGCTTGAACACGGCGTGCTGCTGCTCATTAGCTTGATTGGCGGGACGCTCCTTGGGCTGGCGCTCGCCTGGCTGGTGCTGCCACTCATCGCTGTAACCCAGCAGGCAACCCAGGTTGTGCCCGGCGTTATCGTCGTCGTGCCCTGGCTAACGATCGTGCTCCTCGAGCTCGGCATCGCGCTAGTGCTCTTTGCAGTGGTTGCCGTGCTGGCGCTGGTGCTTCGTCGCGGTGGGCTTGGTTCGCTTTTGCGGCTTGGCGAGGATAGTTAGATGGCCAGACATGTTTCCGCTCCCAGTCGCAACCAATCGATACGCGCCATGCCGGCGGTCGTGCTGAACACCCTGCGCCGCTTGCGCGGCGAGGCGGCCCTGCTCGCCACAGTTATCCTGGTGATATGCACGACCAGTCTGGTACTGGCCGCGCTACCACGGCTCTACAACCGGATGTCAGACGATGGACTGGTGTACGACATCGAGCAGGCCAGCACCTTCCAGCGTAACCTGAACGCCCAATACTTGAGCCAGCTTCCGCCAGCCGGCGACGACATCTTCAGTAACGTCGAGGAGAACGGGCAAGCGTTTCTCGCCGGGCTGCCTGCGTCTATGCAGAGCATCGTTACAACCACAAACTGGATTTTCGACTCGCCGCGCTACAGCGTGCGCGACGTGCCCGGAACCCAGCCGTTTCCGTTCGAGCGCTTCATGCGCTTTCGTTACCAGAGCGAGATCGACGACAATATCCGCATGCTGATGGGCGATCTGCCCGCTCCACGGGAGCCAATCCCGCTGCCTTGCGCCAACGACTGCCCGCCAACAGAGGAGACAGTCGAAGTTTTCGAGGTGGCGATATCCACCGAAACCGCCACCCAGCTCGACCTGGCAATCGGAGAACAACTGATTCTTGAGCCGGATAGCGCCGATCCCCAGAACCGCAGCCGCGACTTCAGCGCACTGAACTACACGATCGCTATTGAAG
>JACCZH010000133.1 GCA_013696045.1 Chloroflexia bacterium | reverse complement strand
GGCCGGGGCCACGCACTGTCCCAGGCGCTGATCTTCGTCCCGTACTACATAGACACCAACCCTGTAGGAGTAGGCAACGCCCGGCACGCGATCGATGAAGTCCTCGCCGATCACAGGGACAATGTATGACGATACAGATTCGTGAATACACCGACACCGACTGGCCGTCTGTATGGGCCATCTTCCAGGAGGTCGTCACCGCCGGCGACACGTACGCTTACGATCCTGGATGGTCGTCCCAGCAGGCTCAGGAAGTGTGGGTAGAGGCTCCTCCCGGCCACACGATTGTCGCCTGCGACGGATCGCGGATCCTCGGGACGTCGAAGATGGGACCGAATCGTCCCGGTCCGGGCTCGCACGTCTCAACCGCGAGCTTCATGGTCGCCAGCGATGCGCGGGGCCGGGGAGTTGGACGCGCGCTCGGCGAGTACGCGCTCTCGTGGGCTCATGAGCAAGGATACGCCGCAATGCAGTTCAACGCTGTTGTGGAATCAAACCACGCCGCTGTGCGACTCTGGCAGGAGCTTGGGTTTCAGATTATCGGAACTGTTCCCGAGGCGTTCGAGCACCCGACACTAGGCCGCGTCGGCCTGCACGTCATGCACCGGCGTGTTTGAGCCAGGCGAAGACCGCCAACATATGTGGCAGGCACGTCCTGTCAGCGAAAACTCTCAACCATCTCCGTCAACCGGTCCAGGAGCGGCAGTACCTGATCCGCGCCAGCGGCCGGCACGGCGAAGACACAGCGTGAGACACCGGCTTCGATGAACTCCTCGACGGCCTGGTGTTGGGCCGGGGCGCTGAACATGGTGACGGGGATCGGCTCACGGCCGCGTTCCTGAGCCAGACGGTTCAGCTCGGCGACACGTTCGCCAATCGGCGCCTCGCCACGGCCATGGAGTGGAAACCAGCCGTCGCCGTATTGGAGCACGCGCTCAAGGACTGTTGGACCGTCACCACCAACAAGAATCGGTGGATGGGGTTTCTGAACCGGCTTCGGCCACTGCCAGAGCGGATCGAAACTCACGTGCTTGCCGTGATATTCCGCCTCATCGCTGGCCCAGATTGCCTTCATAGCCAGCACATTCTCGCGCATGACCTCGAAGCGCGTCGATGGGTCAGTTCCGTGGTTGGCCATCTCCTCGCGATTCCAGCCACCACCGATCCCGAACAAAAAGCGTCCGCCAGAGAGCAGATCAAGTGTCGCAACCTCCTTGGCCAGGTGTATCGGGTCACGCTGGACAACCAGACAAACGCCCGTACCGAGCAGTAGTGAGCTTGTGCATGAGGCGGCAGCAGTCAGCGCGGCAAACGGATCGAGAGTGTGCAGATAGTGGCGTGGCAGCTCCGGCCCGCCCGGCCAGGGAGAAGTACGGCTCGTCGGAATGTGACTGTGCTCCGGAAGAAAAAGCGATTCAAACCCGCGCTCCTCGACTGCCGTTGCCAGATCGCGCACAGTCATCGAGTAGTCGGTGACAAACATGACAATACCGAACTTCAAACCGCTTCTCCGCTTCTTATGGACAATCCGGAAGGTGTCCAACACAATCGTCCATTGACAGGCCGAACACTCTTTACCAGTCATCCTGAGGCAACGAAGGATCTCTAAGCTTGACTAGCGGGAGGTTGAAACAGAGATCCTTCGTTGCCTCAGAGCCTGCCCTGAGCGCGGCCGAACGGATGTCTCTCTGTGCTAGTTTCCCGCCGCAACGCCGACGCATCATACCATCGACGACGCACCGTCATTCTAGCCCGGACCCTCCGCGCCCAGATAACGCTCAATCTCGTCACAAGCATCGCCGATTAATCGAGCGGCAACCGGGTCGGTAGCGAGGGCGAGGGGTATGAACTCTGTACGGCTGACGGCGAGATAGCGCTGTGCTTTGGCGGGATCGCCGGCATAGATGACGCTACGCAGATTGTCGAGCCGGTCGGCCAGCTTCAGTAAACGCGCCTCGGGTGGAATCTCCCACAGTCGATCGAGATAGGCGCGGTCGCGAGCGGCTTTCTTGTCATCCGAAGCTGGCTCTTTGGTGACGTGCTCAATCAGTTGGGTCGAGGTCTCGCCGAGCGCGCCGCGGAGAATCTCCGAGTCTAGCCAGTCGCAATCTTCCAGAACATCATGGTTTAGCGCCGCGATAATCACCTCAACGTCGCGGCTACCGAAATCCTCCCAGAGAATACGCGCCACCCGCACCGGATGCTCGATAAACGGCGTACCTTCGTCGCGAGTCTGGCCACCATGGGCGGCCGCCGCGAACCGGAAAGCAAACTCAATGCGGCCGGCATCCTCCGCCGAGAGGGTCGCGATCATCAACGCAACCTCAACCGGCGTCTCCGGCGCATGATAGGGAATCGTCACAACCGATCCTCCAGACCTCGACACAACGCCTGTTCTAACCATGTTCCATATAGTACGGTACGCTGCACGGTGGAGCTCATTCGCATCCCGTGACCAATAACCTCGACAAGGGAGTGCCGTGGCAAACCAGACAACAACCAAACGGCAATTCCACGGTTTCAGGCCGGCAAGGATATTCTCGTTGCTGATCGTGGCCGTGCTCTTCAGCGCGTGCGTCGATGTCGAGATCGGGTCGGAGTATCGGCTGGACGGATCGGCGACGCACTCGATCCAGATCGTCATCTCGCAGGATCCAGACGAGCGCGTAACTCCCGGCCAGATTGCCGGCTTTCTGAGCGACCTCGAACAACAAGCTCTCGACGCCGGTCTCGAGTTCACCCGTAACGAGGGGCGAGGCGCCACCACCGTGCGCATCACCGGCACCACCAGCGATGGCCAGGACGCCGGGGCTTCGATCAACGGGCTCATTAATGCCACGGGACTCAACACGTCACCGGGCGTCACCGCGCCTTTCCGGGGGACCTTTACACGTGGAACCGGCGCCGTCGGTGGAACGGCCTATATTCTGGATCTTTCAGTGGATGGGCAACTGCTCTTTGCAAGCCTGGCGTCGGCTGTCACTGACGATCAAGAGGCCGCCCTTCGTGAAACGCTCACGATGCACTACAGTGCCACGCTGCCCGGCGACATTACGGAAACGACTGGCGAACAACTCAACGACAGCACCGTGCGCTGGGAGATTCCGCCAGACACGGAAACTCAGCTCCAGGCGACCTCGCGCACCGGTGGATCAGGCTCCGCCGCGCTGTTTATCGTGCTGGGAGTCGCGGCGATTGTCGCGGGCATTCTTATTGCCGCCGGCCTCGGCTGGTATTTCGCGCGGCGGAAGCGTTTAACGAACGCCCTTGGCGGTGCGCTCCACCGGCTGCCCGGCCAGCGGACAATTACTACCGAGGGCGCATGGGTAGCCGCCAGGATCGGTGGCCTAACGCGCCGCCTCTCGCGCACAAAGCCCGACGAGCCGGCAGACGAGCGTTAGGAGCCTGGCATGGCCTGGAATCCCAAGGAAACCAACCGGCTGCTCGTGTTCGCCGCCGCGGAGCTGGCCCGCAAGCGCAAGGCCCGAGGACTGCAGCTCAATCATCCCGAGGCCATGGCGCTGCTGACCGACGAGATCTTCGAGGAAGCCCGCGCCGGACGCCCATACGCCGAGGTTGTCGATCACGCGCAAAGGATTTTGCAACACGAGGATGTAATGGAGGGCGTAAGCGAGATGATCCCTGTCGTCCAGGTCGACGCGCTTTTTCCCGACGGCGTCCGCCTCGTGACCGTCAACCACCCGATTGGCAAGCGATGATTCCCGGCGAGATTATCGCAACTGCCGAGCCGCTTGTTGTCAACGCTGGATTAACGGTGACAACCATTTCGATCAGCAACACTGGCCCGGTCACCGTCCAGCTCACAGCTCACTTCCACGTCTTCGAGGCCAACCCGTGCCTGCGCTTTGACCGTCGCCAGGCCTACGGAATGCGGCTAGACACCCATGCCAAAGGAGCGGTCAGGATTCTGCCCGGCGAGACACGTGAAGTCGATCTCGTGCCGATTGGCGGTAAACGGATTGTGCGGGGGTTCAACAGCGCGGTAGACGGCCCGCTCGATGAACTTGACGCCGAAACCGCAACGCAGCGGCTGGTGGAGCGCGGATTTCTAGACAAATCTTCCAGCTAGGAGCGGAGAAACGACCCAATGCCACGCAGCATCAAGCGCAGCGATTACAACCGTATGTATGGCCCCACGACCGAGGACAGGGTGCGTTTGGCCGACACCAACCTGTTCGCAAGGGTCGAGCGCGACGATACGCTGCCGGGCTTCGAGCCGGTGACGGGCTTTGGCCGGCCGGTGCGCGACGGGATGCTTATCGGACGCGACCACGGTCCGAGCCAGCTCGATCTGGTTATCACCAATACGCTGGTCATCGACCCGGTGCTGGGCATCTTCAAGAGCAACATCGGCATCAAGGATGGCCGCATTGCCGGCATCGGCCGGGCAGGCAACCCGGACGTAACTGACAACATCGACCTGGTTATCAGCGGCGCGACCGGTATCATCTCGGGTGAGGGCTCGATTGTCACACCCGGCGCGGTGGATAGCCACGTTCACCTGTCATCCTCAAGCCTGATCGGCGCCGCGCTCTATTCCGGAGTCACCACTATGGTGGGGCAGGGCTCGGGTGGAGTCTGGGATCTGGGAGTTAATCCGCTCAACAACATGCTACGGGTCTTCGAGGCGTTTGAGGCCATCCCACTCAATCTGGCTGTCCTGGCGAGGGGTTCCAGCGACCGCGAGCAGCTGCAATCGCACTTTGAATCCGGAGTGTCCGGGTTGAAGGTCCACGAGGATGTGGGGGCTTTCCCAGCCGTGATCGACGCCTGCCTCTCGGTGGCAGACGCATATGGCGGACAGGTCGCGGCGCATACCGACGGCATCAATGAGTCTGGCGCGCTGACCGAGACAATCTCGGCCATCGCGGGACGCTCGATTCACGCCTACCATGTAGAGGGCTCGGGAGGCGGTCATTCCCCTAACCTGCTGGAAATCTGCTCGGTTCCGAACGTAATCGGCTCGTCAACCAACCCGACCCTGCCCTACAGCCTCAACTCGGTTGCGGAACAGCTGGACATGATTATGACTGTCCACCGCCTGGATTACAGCCTGGAAGAGGATGTCGAGGCCGCTATGGACCGGGTGCGGGCCGGCACAATCGCCGCCGAGAGCCTGCTGCACGATCTGGGAGCGATCGCGATTGTCTCATCCGATTCACAGGGCATGGGCCGGCTGGGGCAGGTTGTGTCACGCACCTGGCAGCTGGCGCACCGGATGAAAGAGGTGCTCGGTGGCGGTTTCAATCCAGTCACTGGAGAGGGCGACGACAACGCTCGTATCCAGCAATATATCGCCAAATACACGATCAACCCGGCCATCGCCCATGGACTCGACCACGAGGTCGGCAGTCTGGAGCCGGGCAAGCTGGCCGACATCATTATCTGGCAGCCGGCCTTCTTCGGAGCGAAACCGCTGTCGATCGTGAAAGGCGGCTTCGTCGTGGCGGCTCAGGTGGGCGACGGCGACGGCTCAACCCGCGCCAGTCAGCCGCTGATCTATGCCCCGATGTGGGGCGGCTACGGGCTGGCGCCGGCCCAGCTGGCGGTCAACTTCGTCTCAGAGTCGGCCTCGGCAGGCATCCCGCGTGGCGGTCATCTCCGCCGCCGCCCGGTCAGCGTCCGCAGCACGCGTCAAACCTTCAAATCCGCCATGCTTCACAACGTATCCAACCCCAACGTGCGCGTTGATCCAGCTACCAACGAGGTGTTTGTGGACAACGCGCGAGTCGAAATCCCTCCCGCTGACGAGCTGCCGTTGGCGCAGCGCTATTTTCTGGCATGAAGAACGGCCACCCCTGTCGGGATGGCCGTTGGCTTGGTGCAGTATCAAAGCGAGCTTAGGAAGAGTAGACGTTCCCGGACGACGCAGCCGCGGGAACGGATTCCTCCAGGACGTTGGCATCGGTGTCAGCATCACCATTGAAGCTGATCACGCCCAGCAACCAGAGCACCAGAAACACCAGGAGAATTGCGGCGATAAGGCCGGCCGGATTATAGCCCCAACCCCGGCTGTATGGCCAGGTTGGGATGACTGCCAACAACAGCAGTACGATCACGATAATGATAATCAGTTCCATGAAAAACCACCCCTTTCTCGGCGTTGGGCTCTACCAAGCCTATGACGCCGGCGTATTTGTTCCTCTGCCCAGGTTACGTAGATCGTCCACGATCTCCGAGACAGAGACTGCACCCAATAGTGAAGCGATAACAACCGCGACCAGGACAACGAGAATCACTAACAGGATGGCCTGGATAATGGAAAAACTGGCTGCGGCGGCTATCTCGCCCGGAGTGGGCTCGTCAACATAGTCATATTCGTCATAACCAGAATCACGATGGACATGGACATCAACCCTTTTTCGCCTGGAAGGGCGAGGCTCTAATGAGTCCCTTTCGGTGGCCATGCTGATTCCTCTCATTATGCCGGTGTGTCGCCGGGATGTGCCCTTCTTGCAGGCACGGACCGGCTTCGCTTTCCGGCACGCTCACCGGCCAGGGTAGAAATCTGCGCCTCGGCTGCGGTGATACACAATTGAATACGCTCTCGGGTGACGTTCTGGATCCACTCCATTAACACACGCATCTCGTGACCGAAGGTGTTGCCCGTCTTGACGACGAAACTCGTCAGATTACCGGTCGTGTCAATGATGAACTCATCAACGTGCGCCAATAGCATACCGTCCAACGTGCATACCCGTAATCCGCCCCGCACGATAACGGCCTCCTCAATAGAGGGGCCGCCTATGTCGCTATTCCGGTTTTCAAGGGGAGCCCGGCTGGGCTCCCGATCGTTGCCGTTTGATATTGGATCAATGTCCACCTTGGCCTCATACCTCTTCTAGCCCAGGGCATACGATCCGGTCTCTCCGCCGTTTGCAAGTCGCTACGCGTTCATATCCGGAAGGCGTTGAAAATGCTCTGCGTCGATGGAGAGCAGAATGGTTTTATCCTCCAAGTGGTCCACGACGTGAAAATTCAAATACTTGTGCCCACGTCCTGAAAGCCCGTAAGTGACCATGAACCCGGTTACCGTCCCGCCCTTCAGGAACATCCGATCCACGAGTCCCAGCTGCATGCCATCCATTGAGAAGACCTTCATGCCGGGCCGAACGGTAAACGCGCGTCGTATCTGAGGCCCGGTTGGCTGATTGAGTAAAGCTTGCATGTCACCATGACCGTCCATTATTTGCAACAGCGCCGCTCGCGGTACGACACCTACTAGCTCGCCACCTGCATTCACCACTGGGAGCCGGTCAACGTCTACGAGATCAAGGCTGGCGTAAGCCTCACTGGCCGGGGAATTCACGTTGAGTGTGGGGAAGCCAGACAACATGATGTCACGCGCCAGACAGGTATCGGGGATTCCACAAGCGTCCTGGATGTCACTCCATCGAATGACGCCAACCGGCCGGTTTTCGTCGGCGACAATGACCGTCGGAACCTCATCCGCCTCCATACGATGTCGAATGCGGTGTAGTGGCTCGGTAGGAGGAACGGTGCCGGTGGCGGGAATAATGTAATCAGTAATGTGTTCGTTATGGTTCATTACACTGGCTCCGGACTTCTCAAGTACCGGTACAAAGCGCGCCGGCAGGAAGGCAATACGGTTTGGCGAAAGCCTGCCGGCGTGTCGCTATAGCATCAGGATCGTTTCGTATGTTTCATCAGCATGGAGGAGAGCAACTCATCCGCGTCGGTCTCTTTATCGGGGACCAGTCCCCAGAGAAGCCCCTGCGCACCCTCTTCGAGCCACGTCTCCGCTTCCTTGTCGCCATTCTTGGTGTCGTGGATCGCGGTGGCAATAACGGCCGCGCATAGCCGGGAATATGGATCGACGTCCTTCAGTGAACGAATAGTGTTCAACGTACGGGCCAGGGATGGGGTTGCACTCATTTTCGTCTCCTTGCTTTGCGTACTGTCCGGCCGGTGAACTGTTGGAATGGGCGGCGGGTGTGCCGCGTCCGGTCCGGACGCTCGTCAGGCGCGCCGCCCCTCCTATCTGGGCGAGACGGCGCACTACAGTAAGTTAGGAACTCGGTGCTTCGATGTCGTCGGTATCGCCGACATCCGAGACCATGTAATCGATAGTGACTTCGGCATCAGTGTCGTCAGCGTTCGTCCAGGTCACGTCGGCTGTCATCTGCAACACGATTCCGAGCTCATCATCGATCCAGATATCCATGTCGCCCTCGGCGTCATTGATCTCCGTGCCTTCAGGGGCGAGGATCACTGCGGCATCCTCGGCGTCAACCCGGTAGTGCGTTGTGGAGCGGCCATTGACGTCCTCTTGTCCAACTTCTTCAGCCACCAGCAGCGCCTCGACCGGAGGCACGATGACCAGCAAATTTGCGGGGGCGAACTCAGCTGCCATACCGCCCGGGAGCTCGACCGGTGTGCCGCCGCTCTCCGCGATATATGTGGCATCGGCCAGTGACCATACTTCGAGTTCAATAGCTTCATCACCGGTGGTCATGAAGGTAAGGTGGTAGATATCTGGCTCGCTCTGCATCAACATCATCTCGAGATCAGCGCTAAATATCTCGCCGGTGTCATCCGGCACGTTCTCGAAGCGACCCGTGAAATCGAGCGTGAAGTTCGGGACATCAGCCTGAAGGTCGCCAAGCTCAGCGAATGGATCATCCACGGTGCCACCAACGCCGGGCGTGCTATCCACGCTTGGAGTGCCGGTCATGTCGGCATCAGGCGTACCGGTCATATCGGCGTCGGGTGTGCCGGTGGTGTCAGCGTCAGGGGTTCCTGTAGTGTCCGGCGTACCAATACTGTCCGGGGTGCCAGTGGTGTCAGCATCAGGAGTCACATCGGAGTCCGGGGTGCCGGTCATAGCGGAGTCCGGAGTACCGTCGGCACCAGGAGTCGTCATATCCACGTCAGGTGTTGTGTCCATGTCGGGAGTTGTGACGGGATCTGGATCCGAGGTTACCGCCGCGCTTGGGACGTCCGGAGTCGCGGTGGCATCCTCGTCATCACCACCGGCGCAAGCTACCGCCAATGGCAATATCAGTGCCATAACAGCAAACAGTAATAACCGTCGAGTTCGTAACATTGAGATCATAAATGCGTACCTGCCATTCATTTCTATTCTTGGTGTGACGCCACTGCCGGATCGTCCGCAAGCCACCACGTTGGCCCAATGCCGGCCAGCGAAGGCCACCCTGACCTTCACCAGATCGATCGTCACCAGTGTCTTAACGGCGACGGCCACCGCATGTGGCGCCGATCGATAGATTGAGTATAGGAGCGGGATTTTGAGATCGGGGATACAACGAGGCACAAATGATAGGCACAATTCCGTGCCTGGTTGTTGGCGACTTATACAGGTTGTGGCGTTCCAAATTGACGGTCCACGCGCCGTGCTCCCGGAATTGGAGACGGGCACACTGCCAGTACGAATTGCGAAAAGCAGGCCATATTCGGCAGAAAAGCCCCATTTTGCGCCTGAATAGCCCAAAAACACTGGAAAATCCAGCATATCGGCATCTCAGGTGTTCGAGTACGACGGCTTTCTATGGGAATGTGATACCAAAGTGGGCATTTTGAAGATACAGGAAGGGCACAAACGGAGATACAGTCATTGCAGCGTTCGTACAAGCGCCACGCTACTCTCCCACGCACCGAGAAGCGTGAATCTTGTCGTCATCCAGCCCCACTGTTCATACTGAACGGGGTCTCTCTGGATGCCTCGCCGGTTTCCGGCATACTAGCAATAGGGCAGATGGGCAGTGTGCTGGGATGAGGGAATAACCATGGAGAGCGTCGTTTTGACCAACGGGCTCACAAAACATTATGGAAAAACCATCGCGCTACAGGATCTCGATCTTGAGGTCCGCCGGGGCGAGATTTTTGGCTTTCTTGGCCCCAACGGCGCGGGAAAAACGACGACGATCCGTATTCTCTTGACGCTGATCAAACCAGACAGTGGCACTGCCATGATTTTCGGCAGCGACATCAAGAAACACGGTCAGCGCATCCGCCGGCTCATCGGCTACCTGCCCGGCGAGCTATCACTGTATGACAACCTCACTCCGCGCCAACTCTTTCAATATACGGGATCGCTTAATAACGTGGAGGACATGAGCTACGCCGAAGAGCTTTCCGAACGGCTACAAGTTTCGAATGTCGACCAGAACATCGGCTCGCTCTCCCAGGGCAACAAGCAGAAGGTCGGCCTGGTTCAGGCAATGCTCCACCGGCCGGCGTTATTGATTCTGGACGAGCCGACCAACGCGCTCGACCCCCTGATCCGGGCGGAGCTGTATGAGATCCTGCGCGAGGCCTGCGAAGCCGGCATGACGATCCTGTTTTCGTCGCATGTCCTGGCCGAAGCCGAGGCTATTTGTAACCGGGTGGCGATCATCCGCGAGGGCCGGCTGACACGGGTCGGCACCATCACTGAACTTAAGGAGATCGCGCCACGGCGTGTGCGGCTTACCTTCGACAATGATGCCCCGGTCGAAGCCTACCGGATCGTGCCGGATCTCTCAGAGATGCAGCAACCCGAGCCGAACGTTATTGAGATCATGACCCGCGCCGCGCCGGAAGATTTGATTCAAGTGATGGCGGCCCACCCACCACGCGACGTGGTCTGGGAAGAGGTCAGTCTGGAGGAGATATTCCTGGGCTACTATCAGACAAGGGGCACGTACAACTATGATGTCTAGCGTTTTCAGCAAGACCTTCTACGACCAACGCTGGAGCATGGGAGGCTTCGCCGTCGGCCTGGGCATACTGACGTTCTTTATCCTCTATCTCTATCCCTCGGTGGCCGAAGCCCAGGCCGAGATTATGGAAGGCATGGGGGAGTCTATTGCCGAATCGCTGGTGGGCAGCATGGCGCTGGTGGGCAGCGCGGAAGCATATTTAAGTTTCCAGCTGTTCAGCTTCCAACCACTGTATCTGGCGATCTTCCTCATTATTGAGACGAGTTCCACTGTTGCGGGCGAAGAGCGCGACAAGACATTCGACATCCTGCTGACCCGGCCAATCGAGCGCTGGCGCATTCTTCTGGAAAAGGCGCTGGCAATCTTTCTGGGCGTCGTCATTATCACGCTGGCAACCACCATCGGCGCCGTCGCTGGCGCGATCGCCGCGGATGTGGAGCTAAACCTGGTGGATCTGGCGCTCTCGATGCTCAACACTCTGCCGTTCGCATTCTGGGTCCTCTGTTTTGGCCTCTTCTGTTCAGCCATCTTCCGCTCGCGCAAGACGGCAGCCCTGGTCGCAACCGCCGTGGTTGTGGCGGGCTACATGCTGAACTCACTCTCGGAGTTTGTTCTGAGCCTGGTTACCTGGAGCCAATTCTCACCGATGTACTACTACGGCTGGGGCGCGCCGCTCCTATTCGGAATGCGCTGGGACCATATCGGCATCCTGCTCGGCACCGGCCTCGTCTTCCTCCTGCTCGCCATCATCGCCTTCCAGCGACGGGAGATTGTGTCGTAGCTCAGGGGTAGCGTTCGATAGGAGTCCTGTTCGAACAAACGAAGGTTGCATGCCCTACGTTTCGAAGCGGAACACGGCGCTTTGATGGTCATCCTGAGGGACGAAGGATCTCTGCCTTAACCGGATCAAATCCCAATCCGAGATCCTTCGTTCCTCAGGATGACCATCGCCCTCTCTATGGGCAACTCGATCTATGATGTGACAGGCAGACAAAAAAACGACGCCATCCAGAAAGGGAACACACACGTGCGCATTGACGTCCACACCCACGCCCAACCCCCGGAATATCTCGACATCCTGGTCAACTCCGGCCGCTATGAGGTTAGCGGAGATGAGGAGACTGGCCTCATCATTATGGAGAAAGGTTCGCGCTTCCTGACCATCACTCCGCAGATGCACGATGTCGAGCAACGCATTGCCGACATGGATCGCGACGGCATTGACGTGCAGATTCTCTCCGTCACCACGCCACAAGTCTATTTTCTGTCCGGTCAGCCAGCCATTGATCTGGCAAGGCGCTGCAATGACTACCTTGCGTCAATTGTGCAGGCGCACCCGGACCGCTTCCGAGCGCTGGCCAGCATTCCACTGACCGCCAATATTGACGAAGCGGTGCGGGAGCTGGTGCGCTGCATCGACGAGCTCGGCATGGTCGGCTTCATCATTGGCGCGAACATCGACGGCACGCCAATCGACGATCCACGCTTCGACCCCTTCTATGAAGAAGCCAACCGCCTGGGCACGACCATGTTTATCCACCCAATGGCTCCGGCTGGCATCGAAGTGATGAACCAGTATGCCCTCGCGCCACTGGTCGGCTTTATGTTCGACACCACGCTGGCCGTCAGCCGGCTCATCTTCTCAAACTTCTTCGGTCGCTTTCTGGGCATAAAGGTCATCGTCGGCCATCTTGGCGCGGCAATCCCGTTTCTCGCGGGCCGGCTCGACATGGGCTATCGCGCCTATCCGGACTGCCAGGGCGTCACCCGGGCGCCGAGCGAGGCCATCGCTGACTTGTATCTAGACACCGTCTCGTTCCACGAGCCTGCCTTGCGTTGCGCGATCGACACGGTTGGTGTGGATCGCATCCTGTTCGGAAGCGACTATCCGCATGTGATTGGTGACGTTACCAAGACAACGGACACGCTCGATGACATGCTTGGACGGCGAGACAAGCGCAAAATCTTTGGCGACAATGCCGCTCCGCTTTTCGGACTGGAAGTCGATGGTGGTTCCGGCCTGCCGCTCATCGGCATGTTGACCGATTAACGTGTAAAGACACAGGTGGAAATGGGTCTTCATTTGTACCCAATATGTATCCCACAGATCACGGAGAGTGCCCTACACTCGTAAGTACGACGTCAAGCATGCTCCGACCATTACCTCCGGCGGAGCACACACCATCCAACTCCCCTTGTTCATCTCCCCGGCTATCCCACCACTGCCGGGGAGATACCTCTGTTTAAGAGAGGGTGTATGGCATGAAGAACCTGAACCATCTGCGGATTGAAGCTGACTACTCCATTGCCGATCTGGCGCGTATGATGGCGGTGGATGAACAGACAGCCTGCCGTTGGCTGTGTGGGCGTGCTTTCCCGAACCCCGAGGAAATACAACGGTTAGCTGCTATCTTCTCGATTGATCCGCAGTCACTTGTCCCTGATCCCGCCAAACAGCCCGGGCGTAGTGATAAGCTGCGTTTCAAGTTCTCTACCGCCGGTGGCCGGCTCCGCCATAACAACGGGCTGAATGGTGAGCGGACCCAGCCTTGACGCTAACCTCTCATTAATGGGATCTCTAAATCCGCACATGACGTATAGGGGCAGGGTGATTCGAATGGAAGACACCAGAAACCCAAGTGGCTCGCCAGACAATCTCAGCAAGGAGCGGTCGATGCTGCGCGATGGGCGACACGGAGCTGCCCAGGATCAGCGGCCCGCCGGACCAAGCGCCTCCTCAAATCCCGGCATGGGCGAACCGGCGTCCCCGCTACCACCCGGCGTGAGATCCGGAGACCCAAATGCCTGGTCGGCTAACCCAAAGGTCGCCGGTAATTTCCGCTTCGACTTTGCCGACGAGCCGGATAAGGACGCTTGGGCCAACCG
>JACCZH010000120.1 GCA_013696045.1 Chloroflexia bacterium | reverse complement strand
CTTCCGGAGGTGCGCGAGCGGCTTAAGGACGTGCAAGTGACATCTGGATCCGCAGGCAGTGGCGCCCGTTTTCAGCTCTTTGACGCGGTAAGCAATGTCTTTAAGCGGATTGCAGACCGCGAGCCGCTTCTGCTGGTGCTGGAAGATCTGCACTGGGCTGATCGCTCATCGTTGCTGCTGCTGGACTTTCTGGCGCGCGATCTACGCGCTTCGCGAATTGTCATTCTGGCCACGTACCGCGAGTCGGATGTTGACCGGTTCCACCCGTTAAACCAGGCTCTCAGCCAGATTGTGCGACAGTCGGGCAACCGCAGAATTCAACTGGAAGGGCTGTCACGCAAGGATGTTGGCCGCTTCGTCGCCGCGCTGGCTGACGTTGAGCCGCCGGACGAGCTGATCGAGGCGGTGTATGGGCTTACGGAAGGCAATCCGTTCTTTGTCGGCGAGGTGGTGCAGCTCCTCGTGCATTCTGGCCAGATCGCGGCTCCGCTGTCGGGTCATGCCTGGCCGTTGACTATTCCCCCGGGCGTTCGTGAAGTCATGCACCAGCGGCTCGACCGGCTGTCCGACCGGGCCAATGCCTTGCTGGCGGTTGGCGCGGTCATTGGACGTGGTTTTGGAATGAATGTCCTGCACCTGGCGACCGGCATTCCGCAAGATGAGTTAGTGGATGTGCTTGAGGAAGCCATTGACGCGCGCATCCTGACCGAGACACCCGAGGAGCCAGGCCGCTACCGCTTTTCGCACGCCTTGATTCGCGAGACGATTTACGGCGATCTTGGCTCTGCGCGCAGAACCCAGCTGCACGGCACAATTGGCGGGGCGCTGGAAGAGATCTTTGCTGACAACCTGGAGCCACATCTGGCCGAGCTAGCGCATCATTATTTCCGCGCCGCCCCGCGCCGGGACATTATTAAGGCAGTCGATTACTCCAGCTGGGCAGGTGAGCGAGCCATGGCGCAGGTTGGTTTTGATGAGGCAGCCGGCCACTATGAGCGGGCGCTTCAAGCGCTCGACCTGGCCACACCGGTCGATTACCCACGCCGTTGCAGCCTCTTGTTGGCGCTGGGTGAGGCGCAACGCAGCGCGGGCGATAGCGCCAAGTCGCGCGACACCTGTTTACAGGCGGCGATGCTTGCCCGGCGCTTGAATCTGCCTGAGCAGCTTGCCCAGGCCGCGGCGACTGTCGCCTGGGCCTCGATGGAGATCCGGCCCTGGGACGCGCACGTTGTGCGCCTACTGGAGGAATCGTTACAGGCACTCGGACTGGCGGACAGCATCTACAGAGTGCAAGTGCTGGGAGCGCTGGTGCGGGCGCTTGATTATTCCGGCGAGGTCGAGCGCCGGGCTGCACTCGGCAATGAGGCGGTGGCGGTTGCCCGGCGCTTGAACGACCCGGTCACACTGGTGCATGCTCTGGAGAGCCGGTTGAAATCGGCCGTTCGTCCAGATGTGCTAGACCAGACGATCTCCGACGCGGAGGAGATTATCCGGCAAGCCGAGATCGTAGGCGACAATTATGTGGCAATCCTCGGTCACTGGTGGCGGGTTGACGGGGTGCTGGGCAAAGGTGATATCGTCACGGTCGACGAATCGATCAGAATTGGCTCACGGCTTGCCCGAGAGCGTGGTGAGCCAAGGCGCATCTGGGAAGCGTTGTGTTTGCAGACGATGCGCGCGCTGCTGGCCGGCCGCTATGAAGACGCCGAGCGGCTGGCAACCGAGGCACTCGATGCCGGCCGGCGGCCGGCGCCACGTCCATCTTGGAGCACCTATGTCGAGCACATGTTCATTATTCGCCGCGAGCAGGGCAGGCTGGCCGAGCTCGACACAGACCTGCGCGAGAGGGTTGAAGTCTATGGAAGCTACCCCTACTACCGCTCGTTGCTGGTAGTGCTGTTGTCCGACACCGGCCGCCTGGACGATGCCAGGGATGAGTTCGACCGGCTGGCAGAACATGATTTTACGGACATTCCTCGTGATGTGATGTGGCTTTCGACGATTGCGCTTCTGGCCGAAATGGCGTCCAGGTTGGATGATGTTCCCAGATCGCGGTTGCTCTATGACCTGCTGCGGCCGTATCCCGACCGGGCGATCGTGCCGGACGCAATCGAGTTCTGTCTGGGCTCGTCATCGCACTACATCGGCCTGCTTGCGACGACGCTTGGTCTGCATGACGAGGCGCGGCACGCGTTTGAAGCGGCGATCGCGATGAACGCTCGCATGGACGCCCGGCCCTATGTCGCCCATTCTTCCTACGAGTATGCGCGGCTGTGCCTGCGCTCCGGCGACCCGCAGTGGCAGGACCGAGCGCTCGGCTTTGTGAGTGCCGCGCTCGATATCGCCCACGAGGTGCGCATGTCTGGCCTTGCGCGCCGGGCGATCAGCCTGCGGGCTGAGATACAAAAGGTGATGACGGCTTGAGATTGGCCGCGGCGCTAAGGGATTGGCCCCGCTCTACCTGCCATAATGATCGTCATTCCGCGCTTTGGCTGTGGTTGCCGATGGCGTCTCACGGTACCGCCTCGTAAACGGTGGCTGGCTCGCCAGGACGCGCGAGTGTTGAAAGACCTTCGACGATCATCTGCGACAGGGCATCCTTCCCAAGTTGCTCGGTGGCGTCGAGAATCTCG
>JACCZH010000114.1 GCA_013696045.1 Chloroflexia bacterium | reverse complement strand
TCGGGCAGATGCTCCTTAATGTTCTGATACGCCTTGCTCCCTTCAAAAAACGTGAGCGTGTCATACCCGGCTTCAGACAGCACAAGCTCCATCAGGCGCAGGAACTGGGTGTCGTCGTTGACGATCGCAACCACTGGATTCGCCATGCTGTCTCTTTCTTTATATAGTGGGCAACTCGATCCTCATTGTAGACGAGGAAGTCATGGAAAAGGTGGCTCCTGGAAGTCCTTTATACTGAAGGATATGCATAACATGAATGAACGTCCACCAGCCGGCCGCCGAGCCCCGATTGTCTTCAGCTCAGTGGCTCTCTTTCTTAGCCTGAACCTGATGCTCGCCTCGTGCTGGGTCACGTTTGGCGACGCACCCTCGCGGCAGAACGAAGCAAGGAGCAGCCCGACACCTGCCCTCACCGCAACGGCTACACGCACTCCGACCCGCGTGCCCACGAGAACCCCGACGCCTCGCCCAACGGCGACTCCCAGCCCGACACCGGGCATCACCACGTCGCAGCTTGGCGCGGTTGCGCTCACAACAGCCGATCTGCCGTCAGGATGGGAGCCGTCAAACGCCGTTGATCTTGGCCTGGACCGTGAGGTGTCGATCTGCAACGCGCCGGGGCCGGACACAGTGATCGAGCCGGTCGCCCGCTCCGAGGCACAGTTCCAGCAGAGTGACTTTGGGCCGTTCCTGGCCGAGACGCTGTCGGCATACCGCAACGAGGCCGACGCGAGAGAGATCATGGCTTACCTGCGCGCGGCGATCTCCTGCTCGGAATGGGACGATGAAAGCCGCAACCGGGTTTGGGAGATCTCGCCGCTGTCGTTCCCGGAGAAGGGCGATGACACCTTCAGCGTCCAGATGCAAACTGATCTTGGCTTCATCGGCGCGGTGCGATTCCAGGCGGTGTTTGTCCGCACCGGCAACGTTATCACCCTGATTGGGCATGGCACGCTGGGGAGCGTCGACAGGAATCAAACCGAGGGGTTTGTTGATCTGGCGCTGGAGAAGTTACGCGATCTGGACTAACGTCCTGGCGGCATTGGGCGGGCGTTTGGATTCATACCGGCAGGTGGGGCTACATTGAGATGATTGCCCTCGCCGGGACAGTTTGTGAACCGCCCCGGCAAGTCAGGCGAGGATGCTATTCGTTGTCTTCGAGGATCTTGCCCATGATCATGAGTGTCGGCGGCCACAACCCAACGAAAATCGCCAGACGCTGGCCAGATTCACCACGCAGCATCCACATGACAATGCTGAGCGCCACTGAGCCAATCGACGCCATATACACATGGGAGCTGGTAATCCCCCAGTCCTGAAGTTTGGTAAACATACTGTGGTTCGTATCCTTTCTCTCTCAGATTTGTGCGACAGATAAACAATTCATCCATTCCATACTAGCATTTGCGTGTGTGTTGCGTTGAAACGCGTGTTTACGGCGTTGATAGAGTGTCATGACTTCTCGTGTTTGGAGCCTGAATGATGGTAAGCAAAAATCCCACGACGACTGTCTATACGCAACGAGGCGGCCATGGCTGCTTGGTAACGCTGCTGTGGTTTATCTTCGTGGGCTGGTGGCTCTCAGCAATCTGGGCCGCCGTGGCCTGGTTTCTGGTGGCGTTGATCGTTACAATGCCCATTGGTTTGTGGATGATCAACGTGCTGCCCAAGGTCGTGAGCCTGCGCGAACCCGCTCAGGAGCTCCGGACGACGCTGGATGGCGCGCTTACACGGGTCGAGCACACCAACCTGCGCCAGTATCCCTTCGTGTTGAGGGCGCTGTATTTCCTGCTGGTGGGGTGGTGGCTCTCCGGCGTCTGGATGGGCATCGGCTGGGCCGCGAGCGTGACCTTCGTCGGCCTGCCACTGGCTATCTGGATGTTTAACCGGGTGCCCGCGATCACGACGCTGAAGCGATACTAGGCCGGACACAGATGCTCCGGCGGAGAAGGGGATGCCCGTGGGACTCTTCAAACGACGCCGGACGCACGTGGCCGCGACGATGCTGGCGCTCTCGGTCGCGATGACGGCGGTTTTCTCGGGTGGGGCTACCGCTGAAGCCGACGCGTTCCAACGCACCTGGATGCGCACCGACAAACCGGTGGCGGATGGCCAGGTGGGCCGCACCTGGATGTGGGGTCCGATGGAGACCGCCGTTGAGGTCACCGAGCGCTATCTTGAAGCGCCGAACGGCGAGCGCCAGGTGATGTACTTCGATAAGTCGCGCATGGAAGTGACCAGCCCTGGAGGCGATCCCAACTCGATCTGGTACGTCACTAACGGGTTGCTGGTTCAGGAGATGGTTACCGGCGAGATGCAGATGGGCAACAACTCCTTTGACCACGTTGGAGCCGCGCAGGTAAACGTGGCCGGAGATTCGGACGATCCAAACGGTCCGACATACGCTGCCCTGGCGAATGTCCTGTACGTTCCGCTCGGGTTTCCGGAAGACGTTATTATCAGCCGGATCGACCGCAACGGCGTGGTCACTGACGACCCAGAGCTGACGAGCTATGGTGTCACGGCTCAGGAGTACGTCATCGACACCAACCACCGCGTTGCGTCTCCCTTCTGGGGGTTCATGAACTCTCAGGGAACCGTGTTTGAGAACGGCCAAGTCGTCAACGCCCCACTGTTTGAGAATCCATACTACGCAACCGGTTACCCGATAACCGAGGCGTACTGGGCAAACGTGAAGGTTGGCGGCGAGTATCGAGACGTGTTGTTGCAGTGCTTCCAACGACGCTGCCTGACCTACACGCCGGGCAACGATCCCGGATGGCAAGTCGAAGCCGGCAACGTCGGCCAGCACTACCACCAGTGGCGCTACGGCGGCGATTCCGCCGGTGGCGATCCGGTGTCTGGAGAAGCGCTCTTCACTAAATGCCAGGCATGCCACGCGATCGACGGCTCAAGCGGCCTCGGCCCGCCACTGAACGGGCTGTATGGCAGCACGGTACTTCTTGCCTCGGGCGAGACGCTCATTGCCGACCAAGCCTACATCCACGAGTCGATCGTTGACCCCGGCGCCAAACGCTCAGCTGGATACTCCGTGACCATGCCCACCATCCCGCTGACTGAACAGCAAGTGGACGATCTGGTGGCGTACATCATCACCTTGGAGTAAAACAGCCACCTTCTTTTGTATTGTCATCCCCGGCCGTTGAGCGACAATCCCTCGACCTCTCCGGTACCAATGACCATCCCATTGGGTATTCATCTCCCGGTGCAACGGACAATCGGCTACCCCGCAAGCCAGACCTCTGGGTGATGTGTAGTCCAGGAACGAATGGATAACATTCACCTGTTGCCGGACCTGGACTGTAAGTCACCGGCGAATGTGAATCGCGAGACCAGTGGATGTGTTGATCCCGGCGGAGTCACTTGGACGCCTTTGCCGCCGGGGGAGCAAGTGGCGTAACCGGCCATTGGCAGCGCGACGGACAGGGGTGCGCCTCGTTTGGATTCGAGGACCCTGGTCCCGCCGCGCCTTCAACCCCCTCCTACTGGTCGACCTTTTGAAGGAGGTCGGCTTACGACTCAGATCAGCATACGGATACGTGGACCCGCCCGGAGCAACACGCTCCGCTTGTTTCGGCATGTTTTTTCAGAAAAAAAGGAATCATAGAAATGTTGCACACCGTCCAGAACTACAAGCGCTTCATGGCCGGCCTCGGTATCGCCAGCCTCATGACCCTCTCGCTGGCCGCGCCGGCGTTCGCCGCCGACTCCGCCACCGCCACCGTGACCGCTGGAACCCGGACGGCATCGTACGCTGATCTGGCGATTGCAGCTGTTACCTACTCCCACACGGCCCAGACGACTGCCAGCCAGAACATGACTCTCACAGCCGATGACAGTACGGGCAGCGGCCTGGGATGGAACGTCACGGTCCAATCCTCAGCCTTTGCGTACACGGGTGACAACGGTGGTACAAGCATCCCAGCTCTGAACTTTGTCCTTGGCACGCCGGGAACGCCGGCAGTTACTGTGGGACAGGCCATCGATGCGACCGGCGGTCCAAAAGCCGGTGTTGGTGGAGCACTCGACGCAACGAAGAAGGTTATCTCGGCTAACGCTGGATTTGGGC
>JACCZH010000098.1 GCA_013696045.1 Chloroflexia bacterium | reverse complement strand
TCTGCCGGCCAGACCTTCGAGGAATACGCGGGCGACTACGCAGTAAACCAGCCGTCTGAGGAAATTACGGTCGACGAGCTGGCAGACGGCATGGTTGGCGACATGCGGCAAGCGGCCCACAACCTGGCGCATGTCCGGGTGGTCGGCAACCCCGATCTCAGCACTCATGAATCAACGATCTTCGGCGACATTCCGGCGGATGCGGAGAACTACTACGCCTGGCTCGAAACCGCTGACGAGCGTGAGATTCTGGAACAGGTGACGACCAGAGAGACCGAATGATCCCGCGGCGGAACCCGTTGCGTATCATTGGTAACACGCTTTAAATAGTTGGTACGTGATATAAGACGAGACCTTTGCATAGTTCATCAAAGCGAGCCAGCACATTCCTGAGCCTCAGTGTGGTCCTGATGCTGATTACCTGCACCCGTGGTCTGCCTGAACCACAGCAAACTGATGACCCGTTCGAGCGCACATGGGAGCGCACCGACCGACCGGTCGCGAGCGGTGACGTGTCGCGCACCTGGATGTGGGGGCCCGAGGCGTTCACGGAAGCGGTCATAGAACCCTATCTCGATGCTCCGGGCGGCGAGCGCCGTGTGCAGTATTACGACAAGTCACGCATGGAATTGAACAATTCAGACGGTGAGGCTGATTCGCTCTGGAATGTCACCAACGGTCTGTTGGTGGTCGAAATGATGAGCGGCAACGTTCAGCTTGGAGACAACACCTTCGAGCATCGCGGTCCAACCTTCGTCTACGCCGCCGGGGATCAGGTCGATGATCCAGAGTCTCCGACTTATCTCACGATTGCGCAATTACAAGGCAGACCGCAAAATCCGGCCGGCGAGCCGATTATCGCGACGGTCAACCGCAACGCCGGGATCGACACCAACCCCGACCTTGCACAGTATGACGTGCGTCCGGCTGCCGTTGTTGAAGAAACCGATCATGCCGTGGCGTCGGTCTTCTGGGATTTCATGAACTCACAGGGCGAGATCTACGACGATGGCGACCTTACAACCGGCAAACTTTTCGAGAATCCGTTCTACGCCACTGGCTATCCACTCACCGAAGCGTATTGGGCGCACATCCAGTTGGACGGCGTAAAGACGTGGGTACTGCTGCAGTGCTTCGAGCGTCGCTGCCTGACCTTCACCCCGGACAACCCCGACGGCTGGCAGGTTGAGGCGGGGAACGTCGGCCAACACTATTACGAGTGGCGCTATGAAGCTGCCGGGCTGCCTCAGGTTACCGTGACCACGACTGCCAGAGAGGTTCCGCTCTTCGTCCAAGTGGCCGACACCTCCGATTTGCGGCGTTGCGGGTTGATGCACCGTTTCTCGATGCCGGAAAACCAGGGCATGCTCTTCGTCCATACGAGCGACCAGAACGGCGGCTTCTGGAACCGCAACACCGAGATCCCACTACAGCTCGCCTGGATTTCCGCGGACGGCACGATTCTTGAACTGACCGATATGGCGGCGGCCGACCGCTCATTGCCAGACTACCCGATCAGCTACACTCCGTCAGTTTCCTACCGCTACGTGATTGAAGCGAACGCGGGCTGGTTCACGAATAACGGCGTCGAAGTTGGAGACCAGATCGACTTGAGCGAGGCGCTCGCCCGTGGCTCGAGCGACACGGCATCGTTGTGCGAGACGATGGGGTATTAAAGCGAGTTGAGAAACGGTTAACAGTCATCCCGACCTTGTGGAGATGACCATTGGGCTGGTACTCACGTTAATCGGCAATGGTCGCCTTCGCCAACCGGGATTCCAGCCGCTCGCGTGGCTTGGCCGCTAGCTCAGGAATGTCCGCCAGTGCGGCAATTACGGCGAGATCGCGTTCTGAACCGTAGACAACGGTATGAACCCGGGAGATCGGAAACCGTGGATGCGGCCGCTCAAGCAGCTCCAGCGTCATGCCCGGCGCGACCTCGCCTTCCCGGAGCACGCGGCAATACCAGCCTGGACGTCCGCTCTTCAGCACCCGCTCGGTCAGGTCTTCGATCCGCCAGCGACGCGCGATCTTCCAGCAGGGTCCGCGTGATTGCGACACCTGAATCCGGGCATCGCCCAACGCATAGGTATCGCCGATACAGACCGTTTCCTCGCTCATGCCCTCAACCGTGAAATTCTCAGCAAACGCTCCATATGGAAAATTGGACAGACCCAGCTCTACGCGCCAATCGGGATAGTGCGCGGCCGCGTACGAGAGCACCGCTTTATCCGGTCCTCCGTGCGCCCGAAGATCGGCCTGGGCATTGCCTTCCAGAGGCTCAATCCCCAGCCAGAGCGGACCCTTCACCGGTTGCTTGAAAAACGACGTCGCCCAGATCCTGTCCATCGGGTCGTCCGCGTCCTCTATGCCGTAGGTCTTCGGCATTCCAACCTGAATCGAGAGAATACGCGGGTTCGTCACAAGACGTCCTTTGCTGGTGAACGCGAATCGGAGCACAGGCCCGCGATTGTAGCGCACTCGTCACCGGAATCAACCCACACAGCGAAACCGCCTGGGGAATTGCCCCAAGCGGTTGTGGTGAGCTGGTTGAATGTATCATGGTTGTCGCGACGCTATGCTTGCATCGCCAACTCGTTAATATGAGCGCCACTCTCGGCGAGCTTGGTCAACTGCTGATCGGTCTTGCCCTCTTCATCCAGCGTCTGCTGCAGGAGCTTCGCGGCGGTGTCATTCTTGAGGTGCTTGGCGAAGGTGCGCGCCGTACCGTAGCCGGCGATTTCATAGTGCTCTACCCTCTGGGCGGCGGCAATGAGGGCGGCATCCTTTACCGCTGGCGTGGCGTCTTCGTTGATGGCCTCTTCACCCTCTTTAATGAGGCCTTCCATGCCCTTACACTTCACTCCGCCGGGCTTTCCGTCGAGCTCCTCAAAAATCTGCTCGATGCGCTGAGCGTGGGTTTTCGTCTGTTCCAGATGCGCCTCGAACCCCTGTTTCAACTCCGGCGTTGACGCAGCCTTTGCCATCTTCGGCAACGCTTCGATAAGTTGATTCTCCGCACTGTACAGGTCTTTCAGCTCATGTACGAAAAGATCTTGCAGTGACTCCATGAGTGGCATCTCCATTCGCCGTTACAACACGGCCCGATAATGTAATCCGTAATACGCGAGCCGATGTCAGTATCAACTCTTACTACCAGTCTAATGACCGGCCGGCGTCTGGAGCATGTATCGGAGCCGCCTGGACGATACATTTTTGGGCACATCTGCCGGAGGAGATCGTTGAACTGCAGACAGCCTGGGACGAGTGCTCTATCATGGGATTACTGATATCCGGCAACGCTGGTGGCGCCAGCGTCCAAGAGAAATGAGCACCAGCATGGCTGTACAGGCAGACGCGCGCGAGGTAACTGAGGCGATCAAGAAGGTACGGCAGGCCCGGCAATACGCGCCGGATGTGGTCGCTGACGATGTGATTCAGGAGCTTCTGGAGATCGCTCAATGGACCGGCAGCTCGCGCAACACCCAGCCCTGGCACTTCATCGCCATCACCGACAAGGACCAGCTCCAGAAGATCAGCCAGCTGCGCACCCCGATCAACTGGGTCGCCGAGGCGCCGCTCGCGATCGCCATCGTGCTGGACGGCGAGAAAGAGGCCAGCGAAGCCTACGACGAGGGCCGCGTCACCGAGCGCCTGATGATCGGCGCCCACATCCTCGGCCTCGGCGGCGGCATCGCCTGGTTCGGCGACGACCAGCAGCAAGCCGACGCCAAAACCATCCTCAACATCCCCGCCGACCGCACCGCCCGCTCGGTCGTGGTGTTGGGCTATCCGACGTCAACCAAAGACCCGCGCCCGAACCCGGCTCAGGCCGGCCGACATCCGCTGTCTGAGATCGTGAGCTACAACCGGATGGGCGAGTCAGGGGCGTAAACGTCGTCAAAAGTGCGTGGAGAGTGTGACCGGGCCGTTTTGGCCCGGTCATGTTCATAGTTCCCTGACCGGGGAGATAAACGTGAAGATCTATCACAAGAGTGAAGAAAGCGGGTCAGGTCCAGCCTGGGTCTGTGGGCATTGGAACGGCTCGCCAATCGAGATTGGCATGGGGCTTCGGTCCGAGGTGGGATCTGGCGAGGTCCGACACTACCATCCCTATCGGGAATACTACGCAGTTTTTGAAGGAGTAGCTGAACTTGATGTGG
>JACCZH010000083.1 GCA_013696045.1 Chloroflexia bacterium | reverse complement strand
CCCTACTGCCTCGTGCAGCCAGACGCCGGAATCTCCGGCCGCGAGCACGACCGGTAGAAATCCGGCTGGCGCGTCGACCGCCTCATGTCCGAGCATCGCTCGCCGCGCCGCGTTCTCGGCGATCGATTCCGGCGCCCTCGCATCCTCGCCGAGCGCGTCGAGACCAACACGAAGCCCGATGCCGTCAGATCCGCGCTGGCGGTCCGAGCCGCGCACTGATCGTGCCTGAACCTGGAACTTCAGCAGTGGCTGGACATCGCCAGCGAGCCGGCCTTCACTGGTCGCGACGGCGATGCGCTTCACCTGCTCGATAAGGCGAATCTCCACGTTGTGTATCGATGTCCCCACCCGCCGAGCCGCTGCATCTGCCCGCGTCAGCATATCCAGAGTCAGGTCCGCAGGCTCGTCTATCGAGAACACCGGCACCGGATAGCGCTGTGCGATCTCAATTCCCTCCACCGCGCGAGGCTGCACGCGTTGATCTCCACTGTTCACGGCTATGTTCGACGCGGTTCGCGCCGCCCGCCGCATGCTCTCTGGATCGAACTGTTCTGTATAGGCGTAGCCAACGGCATCGTCTTTTACCACCCTCACGCCCACACCTTGAACAACGCCGCTGCTGGCCGTACGCACCGCGCCGCTTTCAAACGTCATCAGGCGCTGGGTTGTGTACTCAAAGAACAGATCGGCGTAGTCGCCACCGTGCTCCAGCGCCAGCAAGAGCAGATTGTTGCACGCGGTCTCATCTATTCCGAAGCGTGTAGAGAAGAAATCCAGGCCGCTTGCTCCGCCTGGCGGAGAACCTTCTTTCATCGTGTCGCAATCCTCTCCGTTACGGTGTGCGCGCCATTACCGGCACCGTACCCGTGTGTACCACCGTGCCTGGCCCTTTCTGGTAGTGGCGCGGCGCTATGCAGCACATCATAATTCAACCGACGCCGCACATGAATGCGGAACGAATATCCTGAGCACCTGTCACATTCTCTGGAAAGGAATTTCTGCGTGCTGGATCTCTTACCTGTGCCGATGCCGTGGTACATCGTCGGACCGCTTTTGGGCATGGTGGTTGCCGGATTGTATGCTACAATCAACAAGCACTTTGGGATCAGCGGCGCCTACGTCCAGATCGTTCACCTTGCGCAGGGACTCCCGGTGGAAGCGTGGCGACTCTGGTTGCTGGGCGGCACGGTGGGCGGCGCCGCGCTCGTGGCGATACTCGGTGAGAGCCCCCAGTTTGGATTGGGCTACGGCGTCCTGGGTGAGTTGCTGCCTGCCGGCGCGTTGGCGGTCGTGCTGTTCGTGGGCGGGTTGCTGATCGGTTTCGGTGCGCGGTGGGCGGGCGCATGCACATCCGGCCACGGGCTCAGCGGCTGCGCGACCCGTTCACCGGGCAGCCTTGTTGCGGTCATGACTTTCATGGTGACGGCGGTGGGAGTAACACTGTTCATGCACCTCGTGACCGGAGGCCGGCTATGAACCGCCTGAACGTTGTCGCTGCGCTGTTTGGGGTCGCGTTCGGCTTCCTGTTCGCGGCGGCGGGCCTGAACCAGTACGACGTCATCCACAGCATGTTGCTGCTCGAGAACTTCGAGCCCTTCCTGATTATGGGGTCGGCCATGGGCACGGCTCTGCCGCTACTCTGGATACTGGAGCGACGCGGGTTCCAGACACCCATCGGCGGGCCACTAGCGCTGACCCGCTGGCAGTTCGAGCGCAAGCATATTCAGGGCGGTGTTGTGTTTGGAACAGGGTGGGCGATCACAGGCGCGTGTCCGGGCACCATCTCGACGACGCTGGGCGCGGGCAGCCTGATGGGCCTGGTGCTCATGGCGGGAGCGCTCGCAGGCATCTACGCGCATGACGCCTTCGTGCAGCGGACAACCCATCTGAACTATCAGGAACTGTCGGAGTCGTTCACCGCGGCAGACTGAGATAGCGCCGTATTGTGAGTCCAGCGGCAGTGTTCTATACTCGCAGTGTCATACTCGAGCGTCAGAAACACTTGGTCTGATTCAGGTGCGGCCCAGCCGTGCTCTACCGGGGGTTAGCCGCATGAAGCTCATATTCGCGATCGTTCAGGATGAAGATGTCGAGAATCTGTCTGATGCTCTCGTTGCGGAGGGCTTTCGCTCCACGCGCATCGGCAGCACCGGCTCTTTCCTGAGGATGGGCAATAGCAGCCTCATGATCGGCGTCGAGGACCACCAGGTCCCCCAGGTCACGTCCATCGTGCGTCGCACCTGCCGGCGCAGGAAACAGATGGCCGTCCCCTACTCACCTGCCCTCGAACCTGGATTGCTCTACATGCCCGAGAACTTCGAAGTCGAGGTCGGCGGCGCGGTCCTCATGGTCCACAACGTCGTGCGCTTCGAGCGCGTGCTCGTTTAACCCAACATGCAAACTGTCTGTTCTTTCGGACGCTCTTTTTCGCGTAGCCGCGCAATTTATTACGCCCGCTGTCCCATTCGAACTCCCTGGACGGAAAGAGCGCAATAAATTGCGCGGCTACGAAGATTGTCGTCATCGGATCGAATGGGGACATGATCGTTGCTGCCTTACTTCTTCAATGGATGAAAGGATGTCCCATTGCCCCAGAACAACGTCCCCACAATTGACCGTGACCAGCTCATTGATATCGTGCGAAATCTGGTCAGTATTCCCAGCGTGACTGGTGACGAGAAGCAGGTCATGGACCACGTCGCGGCGTTCTTCGATAAGGTCGGCATTGATTATGTCGTTAGTGCTAACGATCCGAAGCGCCCTAACGTCATCGCGACGATTGGAAACGGCAACGGTCCAACAATTGCCATGAACGGCCATCTCGACACCGTTCCGATCTCTGATCCAGACCGCTGGAATACCGATCCGCTCACAGGTGTGCTTTCAGAAGACGGCAAGAGGATCTTCGGCCGTGGCTCGGCGGACATGAAGGGCGCGGTCGGCGTGATGCTCTACACCATGTTGGCCCTGAAGGATGAGCCGCTTAACGGGAAGCTCCAGGTGCATGTCGTTTCCGACGAGGAGCGCGGCGCGGACTTCGGCACCAAGCACATCCTCAGCGAGATTGAGTCGGGCCGGCTGGACCGGCCGGACTACGTGCTTATCGGTGAAAGCAGCCAGCTCAAGGTGCGCAATGCCGAGCGCGGGATCTTTGGTTTCAACGTGCGCTTCATCGGCAGGGCATCACACACGGCTGCGGCACGCGTGACCGGCATCAATGCCATCGCCATGGCGGCCAGGGGTATCCTGGCGCTGGAAGGTGACATCGACAAGGAGCACCCGGCGGTCGGAAAACCGGTCATCAGCGTCAATATGATCTCGGGTGGCGTTGTCTCAAACGTCGTGCCGGGCGAATGCACCATCACCGTCGACCGGAGGACGATTCCTGGAGAGACCGATCAGACCGTTCTGGCGGAGGTGCGGGCACAACTGGACGCCGTTAAA
>JACCZH010000078.1 GCA_013696045.1 Chloroflexia bacterium | reverse complement strand
AACCCAGACAGCCGAGCCTGCCAGCAGGCCGGCGATTGGGACGGAGATCGCGCTTCCGGCCATGCCCCGCAAGAGGACACGCCGGGTTAGCTGTTGTTGCCTGAAGCTGCGTGCAGGTTGGTGCTTTCGTTCGGTCATACCGTGAGCTCCTTTGCGGGCGCCACGGCCATCCGGAGAGCTAGCGTTGCTATACTCTGAAGATGACGCGATGGCGCGTGTCTTCCCTTCTGGGGAGACGTCTGGCCGGCTGGTCGTTCGCGCGACTGTGCCGGTATAGATGTGTCGTTGTGTCGTGACCGGAGGGCGCTGATTCGTCGGCTCCCTTTTTTGATCTCCAATCTCAATTCCGACGAACCTGGTCTGCATTGAGATTCATTCCTAAATGGTATTGATTCCTATCTATGGAGTATACTGGCGTTACAGGTGTCCAGGTTATGTCGCGTACTCGACCAAGGAGGTCTGACATGCAACAGGTACAAGACGGACAGTGCGGCCTTTGCAGCCACTTCGGCGAGCAGCATCCGCAGGATCAGCAGCTTATCCAGATCCGCACAAAGCATGAGGCGCCCGAGAACTACGTGGATCAGTGTGGGCACCCCAAACATGCGGAGCTTGATCTGCGGGTGACCCCGATCAGCGGCTGCTCCGGTTTTGAGGCGGCCCCGGAAATGCAAGCGGACTAGGGTTCGTCGCCTAGCCTGGCGACATCATCTCCTTCCCAGCACCAAGCGTGTTGAGCCGATCGTGTAGCAATGATTCCGGCTCGGCGCGCTTCTTCGTGTTCGTCATCCGCTCCTCATCCGAAGAGGATCTCGTCGCCGGCTTCAGGTTTGACGATGAGATCCCCGTCCAGGAGGAGGAGATCGGTGGTGTAAGCATTGGAATTAATCGTTCCTCGTGTTGGCGTATTCCGACTCCCGCGCAATCGCTGACGTGCCTTCGAACGCCATGCGATACGCGTCGTGCTCCGGTCCATACCACTCCAGCATCAGGTTGTTGTACCACTGCGCGCGCACGGCGTCGGTGTACCAGCGCACTCCGGTGTACTCGGCCGCCTTCACCGGCCCAAGGACGGCGTGGGTAATCTCGTCGTCGACGAAATCCGGACCGAGTGGCGAGATGATCCAGCGTGACAGGTTCTCGGCTGTCCGCCGCGTGAGTTCCATATTCGCAGTCACCTGATAGCTGACGTAGAACATCGGCTGGACTTCCGGCAGCCAATCGAGGTGGACATTTTCATTGCGGATGTATGAGATGAAGGTCGCAACGTCAGCCTCGTCCGGGATACGGATGACCAGCCCGAAAGGCAGTGCTGCACTGGACTCGGCGGGCGCAACTGGTAGGCCCGCGGACAGATGCAGGCCCTCCGCCGCCGCTCTGTAGACGGCGGCCAGTCGAGCAGCAAGACCATCTTGGCCCGAGAGACGCTCACACTGTGCCAGCGCCCGGTCGAGATTTGGGAGGTCTTCGCCAGTCAGGAGATCGAGCGCGGTCTGGTAGGGAGCGTCGTCATTGAAGGCGATGAGCGCGCCATCCTCCGGGGACCGGCCTACCATCGTCGCGAGATGAAGCCCCCAGATGGTTGCTGCTCCTGGAAGGATTGGCGCCGATGCCGCAGGCAGGGAATATGAGTAATCGATAAATAGCGTTTTGCCCGGTAGTGGTTCCGGCGGCGGCATTCCGCCGACCGGCTGCGCCCAGGTAAGCTGGACATCATCCAGTCCGGACGTTTCAGGGACAAATTTCAGGTCATGATCGAGCTCGATGAAGAGCGGCTTGCCGCCGGACTTTTTGACGGCTTCGGAGAGCGGTCGCCGGCTGTTCGCCGGAATGCCGACTCGTTCTCCCTGTTCGAGGCCAAGGGCCTGCATCAAGAGTTTGCGAGCACGGTCAGTGCTCTTGACGAGCAGAAGTCTCTCCTGCCCGCCGAGATAATCGGACCAGGCGTCGATAACCTCCGGCAAGGTCACAGTGCCTTCTGCCGAGGTGTCTGGCAAGTCCAGTATCGTGCTCAATGCGGCGTGCGCTGGGTAAGCTGCATCCCGAACCGGTTGCAGACATTCAATGCCGAGTGTTCAGAAGCCACCCAGCCATTGGTTAGACCACTCGTCTCGCGTAAAAGCCATTCAGCCGTGTTCCTTTCTGTCCTCTACGTTGCGGTCGTTTTGGATGCGGTCTAGAATCAGTCAGTTTCGCCGTCGATGGCTAATTCCGACTAATTATATCGGAATTAGATTACTGTCCGCGTGCCGCCGTGTCAAGCGGCGGGAGTTGCTAGTGTTGTAGGTCAGTGACTTTGTCACCCTAACGGTTCAGTGATTATGACACTGGCTGACTCCGGTGTGGTGTGCGCCAGGGGTGATCTGGTGCTGGGC
>JACCZH010000050.1 GCA_013696045.1 Chloroflexia bacterium | reverse complement strand
GGCTGATCAAGATCGGTGGCTGGGTCCGGGAACTGGCGACGGAGATCCGCCTACACCTCGCCAGCAGTCATCCCGGCCGGTCACTCTGGGATCTCCTCGCAGCCAGGCCGGAACGTTTATGAATAATCCGGGCTAGACGGCCAGTCGATGGATGGGGTGCTCGCGGCGATCAATTACGCGGCGATCATCCTCTCAATCATCGCGGCGGCGCTGGCGCTCGCCCTGGTGCGGCCATGGGGGGCATTGCTGCCACACCGGTTGCTGCTAATCGGCGCGTGGGGAGCCTGTGTGTTGCTGAGCCTGAGAGGAGGCGTCGGCCTGATTCAGGCGCTGGTTGTCTGGGTCGGAGGATCTGACAGCGAACTGACCACTCTCGGCCTCATCTTCGAACCGCTGTTTCTCGTGGGCGGCATCCTCTTCGGCCTTGCCTCCCGTCAATACCGGCGCGACCGGTAGCTCGCAGGGTCCCCGCAATGGACACAGCGAGTATCATGGAGTCAGGCAAAAGACCTGTCCCTGGGCCGGCAATTTCTGATTACCGCAGCCGGTTCGGACAATGGTACGGGAAGGAAACGCAACAACATGCAAATCTTTGAATCAGTCCGGCAGATGCTTGATGCATTCCAGGGCTATGGATCGTTAACGGACGCCGGCATTACCGTCAACGACGCGGATGGTCTCCGCTCAAACCTGATGGACGATCTCACTTTTAGCGCCATTTTCGGTTCTGAGGATGTAAAGAGCGCGGCGCGCTGGCTAATCTGGGAAATTTCCCAGGAAGTCGGCTGTCCAGCCGCTTCAATTCACGAGTACTACATGGCCGGCGGCCAGGATCAATGGTCGAACAGGACCACTCCCGCCATCAACGTGCGCGGCATGACCTATGACTTTGTGCGCACCGTCCTGCAAGCCGCCCACAAGATGGATGTCGGGCAACTTATCTTCGAGATCGCCCGCTCTGAGATCGGCTACACCGACCAGCAGCCCGAGGAGTACGCCACCGCCGTGCTGGCCGCCGCCATCCGCGAGGGTCACCAGGGTCCGGTCTTTATCCAGGGCGACCACTTCCAGATCAACGCGTCCAACTACGCTTCAGGCCCTGAAAAGGAAGTCCAGGGTGTGCGTGACATCATCACCGAGGGCATTGCCGCCGGCTTCTATAACATCGACGTTGACTCGTCGACCATCGTTGACCTCTCGCTGGGTGGCGAAGATGCCCAGCAGGCAGAGAACGCCCGCCGCACCGCTGATCTAACCGCCTTCATCCGGGGACTCGAGCCAGATGGCATCACAGTTTCGGTGGGAGGCGAGATCGGCGAGGTTGGCACCCAGAACTCGACCGTCCCTGAGCTGAAAGCCTTCATGAACGCCTACAAACGCGAGCTGGCCCAGATCGACGGGGCGCTCACTGGCATCTCCAAGATCAGCGTCCAGACCGGCACATCGCACGGTGGTGTCCCGTTGGCCGACGGCACCGTCGCCCAGGTCAGCGTCGATTTCGAGACACTTGGCGAGATGTCCAAGGTGTCGCGTGAAGAATACGGGTTGAGCGGAGCGGTCCAGCACGGCGCGTCAACCCTGCCGGAGGAAGCCTTCAAGCTCTTCGCCGACGCAAACGCCTCCGAAGTGCATCTGGCAACCGGCTTCCAGAACATCATCTTCGACAGTCCATCGCTGCCGGCGGACCTTAAGGCTCAGATCTATGCCTGGCTCGCCGAGAACCGCGCCAGCGAGCGCAAGGACGGCATGACCGACGCTCAGTTCTATTACACAACCCGCAAGCGTGGCTTCGGTCCGTTCAAAAAGGAATTCTGGACGCTACCCCCCGAAAACAAGAGCGCCATCTGCACCGAGCTCCGCGACCGCTTCGAGCTGATCTTCGATCGCCTTGGAGTGAGGAACACCGCCGAGCAGATCAATGCGCTCACCCCGACTCCTCGCATCAAGAAGGACCGACCGGCGTCGATTAGCCAGACCGTTGTAGCCGGAGACGATTAGGCAGCAAAGCCGAACTCAGTATCGGCCCGGTGTCGTTGGCCTATATTCTTACAGGAGAGAATGATCCCTAGGAGTCGACCACACAAGAGTTGTCAGTCTGGGCTGAGCGAATCCCTGTAGCGTGTCATCTCGACCATGGGG
>JACCZH010000048.1 GCA_013696045.1 Chloroflexia bacterium | reverse complement strand
CTATCGAAGAGCCGCTCACTCCGTTCATGCCCCAGACACATTACGCCATGTCTTGATGGTCTCTCCCCCAGGCGATGCCCGGATTTCACCCGGTGCTTGAGTTCTTCACCGAGCCGCTCAGCTTCCCCTTCATGCAACGCGCGATGCTGGAGATCATCATCGTTGGGGCGCTGTGCGGTCTGGTTGGCTCGTTTGTCGTGCTGCGGGGGCTGGCGTTCATCGGGGACGCGCTGGCGCACGCCGTCTTCCCGGGGGTTGTGCTCTCCTACGCGGCGGGACACAACATCATGCTCGGCGCGTCGGTGTTCGGGCTGCTGACGGCGCTCGGAATCGGGCTGATCTCGCGCTCGAAAAGGCTAAGTCATGATTCGGCCATCGGCGTCATTTTCGCGGCGTTTTTCGCGCTCGGCGTCGTGCTGCTAAGCCGCCAGACAGGCTTCCGGCAGGACCTTGGCTCGTTGTTGTTCGGGAACATCCTGGGCGTCTCCCGGCAGGACGTGCTGATAACCTTCGTCGTCGGGCTGGTCATCGTCGCGGTGGTCTTCCTGTTGCTGAAAGAACTGACGCTGGTCGCCTTCGACACCAACCTGGCGCACTCAACCGGCTATCCGGTCTTCACACTCGACATTATCCTGCTGCTTCTGGTCTCAACAACCGTGGTTGTAAGCCTGCAAACCGTCGGCAACCTGCTGATTCTGGCGCTGCTCGTCACGCCGGCGGCCACCGCCCGGCTACTGACCGACCGATTGAACACCATGTTCGCCCTCAGTGTCGCCATCGCGATTATTAGCGGCGTCATTGGTCTCTACATCTCGTTCCACTGGAGCGTCGCCGCCGGAGGCGCCATCGTCCTCACCGCGACCGTGCTCTTCGCTGTCGCGCTCGTCTTCGCCCCCCAGCACGGCCTTCTCAGCCAGCAGCTCCACCGCCGTCAAGGCAAGCACCATGTTCACCACTTCCACGCCGAGGGCGAGGATTTAGAGGTTCATTAATCCAAACAACCTGGTACGGGATTCATCGGAGCGTTACACCGCCAGGATGTTGTACCCGTTATCCGCGTAGATCGTCTCACCCGTAATGCAGGCCGAGAGGTCGGACGCCAGAAACAGGCCGACATTGCCAACTTGTTCGAGGGTGACATTGCGGCGCATCGGGGCTTTCTCTTCCATCACTTCGCGGAAGGCGCTCAGACCCTTGACCGCGCTGGCGGCCAGAGTGCGCAACGGGCCGGCGGAGATGGCATTGACCCGGATGTTGCTGGGTCCGAACTCGGCGGCCAGGTAGCGCATGTTGCACTCCAGCGCCGCCTTGGCAACCGCCATGACGTTGTATTTCTCAACCACCCGCTCGGCCGCGAGGTAGGAGAGTGTGAAGATACTGCCACCGCCGGCAGCTTCCAGCAACGGCTTGGCGTGCTTGCTCGCTTCGATCAGGGAGAAAGACGAGACATGCTGGGCCAGGGCGTAGCCTTCCCAGGAAATCTCGCTGAAGGTACCGGTCAGATCTTCCTGCTTGGCAAACGCGATCGAGTGGACAAAGACATCGAGGCTACCCCATTGATCTTTTAATGTCTGGAACAGCGCCTCCATCTGGGCGCTGTCCTGCACGTCGCAGGGAATCATCGGCATCGACTCGTAGCCTTCAAGCGAGCCGGCCAGCTTCTCGACATTCTTCTTCATGCGCTCATCGGGCACGTAGGTAAACGCCAACTGCGCGCCTTCACGATGCAACGCCTGGGCAATACCCCAGGCAATTGAGCGCTGGTTGGCAACCCCCATAATCAGGCACTTCTTGCCGTCCATCATCCCCATTGAGACTTCCTCTCCCCTGACGACCAACCGCTGCATTCTGCTTCACACGCTATGCTAACCGACCGCGCACTGTCACGCACAATCGACAGACGTTCCTGTGTAGCCACGTGATGGGCCACAACCCATTGTTATCGCGCCATAACAATCTCCTAACAATGCGATCACCTGATCCCATTAGTCTTAACAATCGAGTTCGGTCGCCGCCAGATGATGGGGGCGGTTCTCGCATGGCAGTGTGGTTTGTGTCGATCCAGGGGGACAGTGACCATTACAGGATCACCGTGGTTGCCGGCCGGTTCGGAACGGGGCCAGAGCGCATTCAGCAGTATGCCCCGGCTGCGTGTCATCCGGAACACAGGAGCTGTCTGGATTGGCATGCTGTTTCTGGCCGCTTGCGCCGGCATCGTCTCACCAGAGAATCCTGACCCCGTCTACGACGACCTCTCCGGACGTTTCATCATTGACGGCTCATCGACCGTTTACCCCATTTCGCAGGCCATGGCTGAAGAATTTGGCTATCTGACCTCGGACGTCCAGATTCCGGTCGGGGTTTCCGGCAGCGGTGGAGGCTTCACCAAGTTCTGCGCAGGCGAGACCGCGATTACTGACGCATCGCGGCCAATCAAGCCAATCGAGGCAGAGCTGTGTGAGGCAAACAACATTGAGTTCATTGAGATCCCAGTCGCGCTTGACGGGCTTTCCGTGCTGATCAACCCGGCCAACGACTGGGTTGAGTGCATGACCGTCGAGCAGCTCGAAACGATGTGGGAGCCGACCGCTGAAGGGGTTATCACCAACTGGAACCAGATCGACCCATCCTTTCCAGACCAACCGCTGTTGCTCTACGGACCCGGGACTGACTCCGGCACCTATGACTACTTCACTGAAGTCATCGTTGGTGAGGAAGGCGCGAGCCGCGGCGACTACACCGGCTCGGAGGACGACAACATCCTTATCCAGGGTGTGGCCGGCAACAACAGCGCGCTGGGATTCTTTGGCTACGCCTACTACGAAGAGAACCAGGACCGGCTCAAGCTCGTCGCGGTCGATGGCGGAGACGGTTGTGTCGAGCCGACTGCCGAAACCATTGCCAACGGCGAATACCAGCCGCTCTCGCGTCCGATCTTTATCTACATCAATGCCGAGGACGCTGCGCGCCCGGAAGTTGCCTCCTTCGTCAATTTCTATCTCGAAGAGGCTGATGACATCATTCCCGACGTTGGATACATCCCGTTCATGGACAATTTTTACGACGCAATGATCGAGCGCTTCCACGACGGCCGCACCGGCTCGGTATTCCTGGTGACGGACGTAACCGCCGTCAGCGGAACCGAAGGCCTGCTATTCCCGGAAGAGAAATAGCGTGAAGATTCAACCGGCAATGATGGGACACAGCGAGTGAGCGGACGCGTCATTCCAAACCAGAAAGGCAGCCCGCCGGTTGACGCCGGTTTGCGGATGCGGCGCGGGAGTTACAGGGCCGTCCGCGAACGCGTGATCTACGGCCTCCTGTTCGCCTGCGCATTCATCTCGGTCATGACGACCTTCGGTATTGTCTGGGTGCTCCTTGGCGAGAGTATTGGCTTCTTCCGCGAAGTGTCGCTCGTTGAGTTTTTCACCGGCACGCGCTGGACACCACTCTTCGCCAGTCAGAGCTTCGGGTTATTGCCGCTCCTGAACGCATCAGTCCTGATCGCGGCAATCGCGTTGCTGGTCGCCATTCCGTTTGGGTTGGGCAGCGCCATCTATCTGGCCGAATACGCGCCCAGACGAGTGCGAGAGGTGTTGAAACCAACGCTTGAGATTCTGGCCGGCATCCCAACCGTCGTTTACGGTTATTTTGCGTTGTTATTCATTACGCCACTCTTACGCAGCTTCATTCCGGGCGTGCAGGTGTTCAACGCACTGGCGGCCGGCATCGCGATGGGCATCATGATCATTCCAATGGTTGCCTCCTTAAGCGAGGATGCCATCTCCTCAGTGCCGCGCAGCTTGCGTGACGCCGCCTCGGCCGTCGGCGCAACCGACATGGAGAAAGTCATCGGTGTCACGGTGCCGGCGGCGCTGTCCGGGATCGTGGCGTCCTTCATCCTGGCGATGTCGCGCGCAGTCGGCGAGACGATGATCGTCAGTATCGCCGCCGGAAACGCGCCCGAGCTACTCTTCAATCCGCTCCAGGGCATGCAAACGATGACCGCCTACATCGTCCAGGTCAGTCTCGGTGACACGCCCAGAGGCACGATCGAATACAGCACGATCTTCGCGGTTGGCGCAACGCTCTTTGTGATGACCCTCATTCTGAATATTCTGAGCCGCATGGTCGTGCAACGCTTCCGGGAGGTCTACGATTGAGCTCGCTGCCAACCCCTAAAAACCGTGAGGCTATCTTTACAGACCGTCTCAGCGCCCGTAAGCGGCGTGGCATGATCTTCCGCAATGTCTGCCTGGCGATGACAATTTTCGGCGTTCTGTCACTGGGCGCTTTGCTTTACGACACCATCGGCTCAGCCTTCACCTGGGCCGCGGTTGAAGAACGCGAAGTACGCGGCCGCGTCCAACCCAATGTCGTCCAGACCTGGTCGCTCTGGGAGGGAATCTATAACCGTGACGAGCTGCAGCGCCTGACGGCTGAGAACTACCCGGAGGCGGAATTCAGGTTCTTTTCCTGGGTGAACATCAACTTCCTGACCAACTTCCCGTCACGCTTTCCGGAGCTGAGCGGCTTCCGATCGCCGCTCATTGGCAGCTTGATGGTCATCGGCATCACGGCGCTGCTCTCGTTTCCGATTGGCACGGGCGCGGCCATTTTTCTTGAGGAATACGGCACGAAAGGCTGGATCAGCCGGATTATCGAAACCAACATCGCTAACCTGGCCGGTGTGCCCTCGATCATTTATGGGTTGCTGGGCTTAACCATTTTTGTGCGCGGAGCCGGAGGGTTAACTGGCGGCCAAACCGTATTGGCGGGCGCGTTCACCATGACCCTCCTGAGCCTGCCAATTATCATCGTCGCGGCGCGCGAATCCATCCGGGCCGTGCCACCCTCTCAACGACAGGCGGCCCTGGCCTTAGGCGCCACCCGCTGGGAAACCACCTACAGCCACGTGCTGCCCTCCGCCCTGCCCGGCATTCTCACCGGCACGATTCTGGCGATGTCCCGGGCTATCGGCGAGACGGCGCCGCTCATCACTATCGGAGCGCTCACCTACGTTGCGTTCGATCCGAGCGGTGCGCGCGACATCTTTACCGTCATGCCAATTCAGATTTTCAACTGGGTAACGCTGCCTCAAGCGACATTTCATAACCTTGCCTCGGCCGGCATCGTTGTGCTGTTGTCAATTCTATTGACGATGAACGGCATTGCGATTGTCATCCGCCGCAAGACAGAGAGGACCTGGTAATGGCTCAACGCTCGCTACGGCCCGAGATGCGCCGCGCCGCAAAGGAAGCCCCGGTTGGTGACGCTATCATGAGCGCCAGGGATCTGTCCGTCCACTATGGCGCATTCCAGGCCGTGCGTGATGTGAATCTATCCTTTTACGAGAACCGCATCACGGCTTTGATCGGCCCGTCCGGCTGCGGCAAGAGCACGGTCTTACGCTGCATGAACCGCATGAACGACCTGATCCCGATTGCCCGCGTCAGCGGTGAGGTGCTGTATCACAACCACAACATCTACGGTCCCAACATCGACCCGGTGGAAGTGCGCCGCCGGATCGGCATGGTGTTCCAGAAACCGAACCCGTTTCCGAAATCCATCTACGACAACGTCGCCTGGGGGGCAAAAATCAACGGTTACCGGGGCAGTATGGACGATCTCGTTGAGCGCAGCCTCACCCAGGCCGCCCTCTGGAACGAGGTTAAGGACAAGCTCAAGGACAGCGGGCTCTCGCTCTCCGGAGGGCAGCAACAACGGCTCTGCATCGCGCGCGCCATCGCCATCCAGCCGGACGTGATCCTGATGGACGAGCCCGCATCGGCGCTCGACCCGATCTCCACCCTCAAGATTGAGGATCTGATGCAGGAGCTCACCAGGAACTACACGATCGTCATTGTGACCCACAATATGCAGCAGGCCGCCCGCTCGTCGGATTTCACAGCCTATTTCTCGGTGGGCGAAGACCGCGCCGGATATCTGGTGGAATACGGCCCGACCCACGAGGTCTTCACCAATCCCAAAGATCCGAAGACCGAAGACTACATCACCGGGCGGGTGGGGTAGCTTACGTCAACGCACATGGGTTGAATAACACGGTTGAGGTGCGCTGCGCGCCCACTCCTCTTCGTTATGCGTCATAATAGAGCTATTATCGTACGCGACCGAAGGGACCCCGGCGGCTATGACCAGAACTGTTTTCACGCAGAGCATGCAGGAAATGCAGGAGGAGATGCTGTCGCTCGGCAGCATGGTCGAGAAGGCGGTCGCCAGGTCGATTGAGGCGCTCCGTACCCAGAACGTCGAGCTGGCGCAGCAGGTTATCGAGTACGACGAACACATCAACGCCCAGCGCTGGAAGATTGAAGAGAACTCGACGCTGCTGATCGCCACCCAGGCTCCGCTGGCGCGCGACCTGCGCTACATCTTCGCCGTCATGCACATCGCCACCGAGCTTGAGAGGATGGCCGATTACGCCCAGGGCATCGCCAAGCTCACCCTGCGCATTGTCGACGAGCCGCTGCTCAAGCCGCTGGTTGATCTGCCAAGGATGGCTGACATCGGCAGGGAGCTGCTGATGGAGGCGCTGGACGCCTTTATCGAGCAGGACGCTGAGCGCGCCCGTCAGATTGCCAGGCGCGACGACGAAGTGGACCAACTCTACGAGCAGGTCTACCGCGAGCTGCTGACCTTCATGATCTCCGACCAGCGCACCGTGCCGCGCGCAACGCACCTGCTCTGGGTGGCCCATAATCTGGAGCGCATCGCGGACCGCGTGACCAACATCTGCGAGCGCACTGTCTTCGCGGTCCTCGGCGATATAGAGGAGATGGGTTAGGGGCGAGGGTTACGATCATCATTGCTCCGCAACGTCACAGTGGTGAACATAACGCCAACGCCGATAAGCGTCAACGTTCCCAGACTGGCGATGAAGGCCGTGCCAGGCGTCAGGCCCGCAACGGTCACGCCAAACCAGAGCAACCCGAAGAAAGCCACAATCGTTGCCAGCATGGTGAGTACGTGCGCGGTCATGGTCCTCCGTTCATTCCCCGCGTATGGTCTCAACATACCAGACCGACCCAATTAACTCGACCTTCCCAGATGTCATCTGGGAAACTACGGATCGGGTACCCTTTCGATCATTGAAGAGTACGAGAGAAGGGGTAGGGATTGACTGATCGCGGCCGCCAGATCGTTGAGACGCTCATCGCCTGCGGGCAAGCTGTACGCGCCGCGGTGGTGCGGGCGGAGTATCATCGCATGGCTGAGGTCGTCGGCATGGGAGCCGATGGATTCGCCACTACCCACATTGATCAGCTCGCTGAAATTGCGGCACTCGGCTTCCTGGAGAACGCCGAGCCACGCATGAATATCCTCAGTGAGGAAGTTGGTTTCATCGACCGTGGCTCATCCTTAACCGCGATCGTCGATCCGATTGACGCCACCAACAACGCCGTCGCCGTGCCCAACTTCGTGCCGCGACAGGACACGGATCTGGCCCAAATCGCTCAGACGCCATTGAACGAGGGCCACGTCTTCGGCTTTCCCTATTACGCTTTCTCAGTGGGCGTCGTTGAGGACGGCGAGCTCGTTGCCGGCTGCGTGGTTAACCTGCCAACGGGAGAAGTCTTCACCGCCGCCAGAGGACAGGGCGTGGAGCTTGACGGCGTGCCGGTGACCGCTCGCGGCGTCGAGACGGTCGACCGGGCCATTATCGGGCTGGTGCGGCCCGAAACGGAGACAGCCTGGCGAGCGATGAAGACAATCATGACCGGCGCGAGACGGGTTCGGATTACCGGCTGCTCGGCACTTGACCTGGCTCTCATCGCTTGCGGTTCGCTCGACGCGATGGTTAACCCGAACCGCATCTCTCCAGGCGGGCACGGCGAGAAGATCGTCGACTACGCCGGCGCGCTGGCCCTCCTGAATGAGGTCGGCGGTGTCCTGACCGGCTTTGACGGCGCGCCAGTCTCGCTGGATTTTGACCTCTCATACCGCGTGCCGCTGCTGGCCGCCGCGAACCCGCGTTTGCATGCGGATCTCATCAACACCCTGCACCGCGAGCCCTGGGACGAGGCCAACCTGTGAGCGAGGCGGAAACCTTCGAGCTCTACGACCTGCGCGTCACAGTCGTCTCGATTGAGGGGCGCTCCGTCTGCGGTCTCCAGGTCGGCGACTACTTCGAGCTAACCGAGTCCAGCCGCGTCCGTATCCCGGACGGCAAACATTTCTGCCTCTACGCGCTCCAATCAGTCATCCCCCTGCTAACACCCAGGCAACGTGTCCTGGACGCCAATGACTGGCTCGAACAAGACACCCTGGTCGCCTGCCCGGACCCCGAAGAACGTCTCATCATGCAGATCGAGCGCATCGGCCGCAGAACACTACGAACCTCGGATCTAACGTAAGCGCACTATGCGACAATACCCAACAGAAACGCGCGCAGAGTTCGAGAGGCACCGCAAGAGTGAGCCGCCGCAGAGAAATCTCTATTGCCCTGCAATCCGACAAGCCGGCGTCGGAGTACGGCGAGCTCGCGGCATTGGTAGAGGGCTATGGCTTCGACATGCTGTCGATCTATGGCGATCTGCTGTTTCAGCCGCCAATCGTGCCCCTCACCGTTGCCGCAATGGCGACCAGCCGGATACGCCTCGGGCCAGCCTCACTCAACCCCTATACCCTGCACCCAGTCGAGATAGCCGGGCAGGTTGCCAGCCTGGATCTGGCCAGCAACGGCCGCGCCTACTGGGGCATCTCGCGTGGGGCGTGGCTCGACTCAATCGGCATCGAGCAAGATCGTCCGATCACTCGCATCCGTGAAACAATTGACGTCGTCGAACACCTGCTGGCCGGCAAGCGCGATCCATTCAACGGGAGCTGCTACACGCTCAGCGAGCATCACGCGCTCAATTACAATGTGCAACGCCAGCGTGTCCCACTTCTGATCGGGAGCTGGGGACCCAGGCTCATCCGCATGGCCGGCGAGCGAGCGGACGAGATCAAGATCGGTGGATCGACCAATCCAGACATCGTGCCGGTCGTCGCAGGCTGGCTGCGGGAAGGCTGCCAAGACACCACATGCCACATCGTCCTGGGCGCGGTGACCATCGTAGACGAGGATCGAGACCTTGCCAGGGCCGCTATCCGGCGTGAGCTGGCGCTCTATCTTCCGATTGTCGCCAAACTCGATCCAACTGTGGAGATCGATCCCGAGCTCGTAGCAAAAATGGACACACTTGTCACTCAGGGTGACCAAGAAGCCGCCGGGAAGCTTATACCAGATAAGCTGCTGAATCGTTTCAGCTTCGCCGGTAACCCGGCCGACATCATCGAGCAGAGCGAAGTGCTCTTTGCCGCCGGAGTCAGCCGGATCGAGTTCGGCACTCCGCACGGCGTCACCGGTGTGAGAGGTATCAATCTGCTTGGCAAACAGGTTTTGCCGTCGCTGCGACAGAAGGAACGCTAGACGTGTCTGAACCCGACCCAATATCCATCCTGGACGACCTGGGCATACACGGCGCAACCTCTACCACCCCGATTTCCGGGGGTTGGGACACCACCATCTGGAAAATCGAGCACGGAACGAATACCTACGCCCTGAGGCTGTTCCAGCCGGGACGGGAAAAGATGGTCCGCCGCGAGGCCGAAACAATGCGCGCCGCAAAAGCCGCCGGGATCGCGGTCCCGGAGATTCACGTTCAAGGTATCTGGCAAGGCCGCGCCGCCATGGTGCTTTCGTGGTGCGCCGGACGCACACTGATGGATGAGATGCGCGCGCGGCCCTGGGCTATTCGCCGGCTCGGGTTCCTGTTTGGCCGGCACCAGGCACTGTTGCACCACACGCCCTTCTCTCCCGGTGACGTTGATGAATTCGCCTGGATCACCCGTTTCTCCGCGGTTGACGATGCGCTCCGCGAGCGGTTGCTGTCCCTCAACCTTCAGCAGAATCGGCTCCTGCACCTCGACTATCATCCTCTGAATGTCATGGTCTCCGACCGCAAGATCAGTGGCCTGCTCGACTGGACCAACGCGATGCCCGGCGATCCGAGGGCTGATGTCGCGCGCACCTGGTCTATGCTACGGCTCATGCCACTCAATCCAGGCCGGCCGGAGCCTGTCACTGAAGCCGCCCGTCGTTTACTGGCCGCCGGCTGGATGCGGGGGTACGAGAGAACGGCTGGACCGCTACCGGACATGGCACTCTTCAAAATCTGGGCGGGATTGGCGATGCTCAACGACCTTGCGCCCAAAGTCGGCCAGCCCGGAATCTGGCTTGAACAGCGACACCTGGACGAAATCGAGCGCCGGATAAACCGGTTTCGATCTCAGTCCGGCTGTCTGGAGTAGAAACCTCTTGACACCCCAAAGGAAACGCTGTATATAAACTGAACACTGTTCATATTTCTCGGCGGTTGGGGACTCTTTGGTGTCGACCAGGCAGCGACGTAACGATCGCATACGGCAAGAAATCCTTACGGAAGCGCACAAGATGATTACCGAGTCCGGCGCGGACGGACTCTCTGTCCGGGCGCTTGCCGGTCGCGTGGATTACAGTCCGGGCGCGCTCTACAAGTATTTCCAGAACAAGGACGATCTTCTGGATGCGGTGCGCGCCGCCGGATTTCAACAACTGCGTGACCGCATCCTGGCGATCCCGATGGACCGGAACCCGGGCGAGAGGATTGTCAAAGCCGGCGAGGTCTATCTGGCATTTGCCGGCGAGCATCCCGAGCAGTATTTTCTGATGTTTGCGAACCGTGCCGGGTTTTCAGATGCGGCGAGCACCGCAGCCGGCCGGAGCGCATACGACGCGCTGCGCAACATCGTCGATGCCGGCATCCAGTCTCACAAGATCCGCAACGAGCCTGGCTTTGGACTCGATGAAATCGCCTACGGCTGCTGGGCGATAGTGCATGGCCTGGCGATGATACGGTTGCTGTTTCACGGTCATGGGCTAGAGCATCTGGCGGCTACCGAGCGCCGGATACTTGAGGCCTACGTCGCTGGAGTTGTTCATGAATCAAACTGACGCCCGTGCTCTTACCCAACAGAGAAATGAAGGGCGCGGCATGATCGCGAGGCGCATCTCATCGATCGATCTGACGCCGGCGCTCATTGTGCTGGCCGCCATAACATCCGTGACGCTGTTACTCCATCTCGCCGTCAATGCGATCAATCCACTTGGCTACTTCCGCGACGAGCTGTACTACATCGTTAACGCTCGAGAGCTGGCCTGGGGCTATGTCGACCACCCGCCGCTGATCGCGCTCATCACCCGCGCCGTCCTTTGGATTCCGGGTGACAGCCTGCTGGTATTGCGTTTTCTCCCGGCCCTGGCGGGAGCCGGGTCCGTCCTTCTCACCGGGCTGATCGCGCGACGGCTGGGCGCGGGGGCATGGGGCGTGGCTATTGCGTCGCTGGCGATGCTGATCCCACCAGTGATCCTGGCAACGACCGATTTCCTCTCAACCATCGCGTTCTATAACTTCTTATGGATACTCTGTTGTTACTTTCTCCTGCGGCTCATTCAGTCGGGCGACGAGCGGCTCTGGCTAGCGGCCGGGGCAACACTCGGTGTCGGTTTGATGACCAAGCACAACATCGCGTTACTCGCCCTCGCGCTCGCTGTTGGAGCGCTGCTAACATCGCTGAGAAGTCATGTACGCCGGCGCTGGTTGTGGCTGGGAGGGCTGGCAGCGGCAGTCATCGTGCTGCCCCACCTCATCTGGCAGCAACAGAACGGCTGGCCGGTATTCGAGTTTGCACACAACGCCTCAACCGGAAAGGGCATCCAGGTCGGCCCAGTTCAATTCCTGCTGGAGCACACCCTTGCAATGTCCCCGGTGACGCTGCCGGTGTGGCTTGCCGGCTTCGTGTACTTCTTCTTCCATGCGGAGGGAAAACCGCATCGGGCCCTGGGCTATACCTTCTTGATCCCGTTCCTTATCCTGCTCGCTACCGGATCGAACCGGGTGGACTACCTCGCTCCGGCATACGCCGTGCTGATGGCGGGTGGCGCCGTCATGATCGAGCGCTGGGGGAGACAACGCCTTGTCTGGTTGCGTCCGGCGGCAGTGGTCACGTTGGCGATCGGCGGCCTGGTCATGTTGCCCGGTTCGCTCCCGGTATTGCCGGTGGGCGATCTCGCGCGCTTCACGCAGGCCGTGGGGCTAGCCGACAAACCTGTCGAGCAAGGCAAAACCTCTCCGCTTCCGCAATGGTGGGCCGATCGCTTCGGTTGGGATTCCATGACGGCGGCGACCGCTAAGGTCTACAACGCCCTACCCGAGGAAGACCACGCTCAGGCCGCGATCTTGACCAGCAATTACGGCGAGGCCGGCGCTCTGGAGATGTCGCAGGAAACCTTCGGCTCGACACCTATCATTAGCGGACACAACACCTATTACCTGTGGGGAACACACGGCGCATCCGGAGAGGTCGTCATCGCCCTGGGCTTTTCCCAGGCATACCTCGAACAGTTCTGGGGCCGCGTTGAAGTGGCGGGAGTGCATGTTTGCCAGTATTGCATGGACTATGAGAACGACCTGCCGATCTTCGTTCTACGCGAGCCGCACGCACCGTTGGACCAGATATGGCCCGAGTTCAAGCACTACGACTAACGCCGTCAGGTGGCCAGTCATGAGGATTCCTCCCTGCCAATCGGGTCCCGAGGCATTGACGCCCGTTCAACAATGGCGATAATCATCCCACGAGATCGGGCCGCGGCCACACGAAGGGAATCTGGACCATGCAGATGCAGACCCTGACCGATACACTGAACGAGTTGTGCGATGCCCAGCCGTTTGACACCGGCTGGTATCTCAAGGACCTACGCTCCGGCGCGGAGTTCGACAGGAACGGCGATGTCGTCGTGCCGTCGGCCAGCACGCGCAAGATCGCCGTTTTGATGACGGCGCTCAAAGCGGTCAACGAGGGCAAGCTGGCGCTCGACCAGCCGGTCACGATCCAGGCTACATATCAGGACAACCAGAGCGGTTGCTTCCAGCATTTACAGCCCGGCTTCACGATCCAACTTCGAGACGTCCTGGTCATGATGATTATCGTCAGCGACAACACCAGCACCGGCACGGTGGCGGATATGGTTGGACTTGACGCGATCAACGCCTTCTCCCAGTCGATCGGCATGAAAGGCACCACCCATCGCCACGGTATCCCGCCTAACAACATGCCGCGCGATCACGACCTGAACTCTTCCAACACCACCACGCCCTCCGATGTCGGCCTGTTGCTGGACCTCATCCAGCAAGGTGTCCGAGAGCGCGAAGCAGCCGAAAAACTGGGCTGCTCAACCGAGCTATGCAAGCTGGGGCTGGATATCCTGAGCTGGCAGAAACTGCGCGCTCGCATGCCGTCCCTCTTACCAGAGGGAACCCGGGTCGCCCACAAAACCGGCACCGCGCGCCGCGGCTACAACGACGCAGGTATCGTCTTCCGTGGTGATGAGCCGCGCTTTATTCTGACCGTCTACACCGACCATGTTCCGATCGAAACCCCCGACGGCACCCCCGGCTTCGCCGCCGCAGGCCAGCTTATCGGCCGGCTCACCCGCGAGTGCTGGGATGCGTTAGGGTAACTTCGGGAAGCAAATTTGTCTTCCCGAAGAAGGAGGGATCCGTTCCTCTGTGCAGACCAGAGTTACGGATTCCTCCTTCGTCGGAATGACATTGTGAAAGGCACAACATTGGCAACCACCTACGACACCATCGTCATCGGGCTGGGCGCGATGGGCAGCGCGACCAGCTTGCAGCTGGCCCGGCGCGGCCAACGGGTGCTGGGGCTGGACATGTTCACGCCCGGGCACGATCAAGGATCGTCGCACGGTCATCACCGCATGATCCGTAAATCATCCTTCCGGGATGACGGCTACGTGCCGCTGGCGGAGCGGGCGTTTGAGATCTGGCGCGAGCTTGAGGAAGAGACCGGCCGTAACTTGCTGAGGATCCTGGGCGAGGTTCGTCTAGCCTATCCCTCATCGGATATTCGCCCCGACCCAACACTCGGCGGCTTTATCGAGATCCTGGACGAGCAACAACTCGGCGAGCGCTTCCCCGGCTTCCGGATGCATGAGGGCATGGTCGCCAGCTATGAGGCCGAGGCCGGTTTTCTGCGTCCGGAAGCGTGCATCGCGTCGCAGCTTGAACTGGCTGAGAAGCACGGCGCGGAACTGCGGCACTCCGAAGAGGTTACAAAATGGTCGGCTGATGGCGACGGCGTACTGGTCGAAACGACTCGTGGCAGCTACCGCGCCGGCCACCTGGTTATCACCACAGGACCGTGGGCGGCAGAGCTTTTGAGTGATCTCAATCTGCCGATCAGCGTAATGCGCATTGTGAATGGCTATTTCGAGCCCAGCCGGCCCGACTGGTGGAGAGCCGAGAACGGCGCGCCTGACTTCCTGCTAGGTGTTCCCGAGGGTGGCTATTACGGCATGCCGTCGGTGGAGGGCATCGGGCTCAAGATCGGCCGCCATGAGAATGGTGAGATCACTACGGCCCGGACAATCCGCCGCGAGATTGACGGCTCCGAGATCGACATGATGCGCAGGGTGCTGGACCTCTACATGCCCGGCGCAAGCGGCGCGCTGCTCCAGGCCGTGACCTGCATGTACACCAACTCGGTTGACGACGACTTCATCGTCGATCGTCATCCAGAGCACGAGCAGGTCGTCTTTGGCTGTGGATTCTCAGGCCGCGGCTTCAAATTCTCCTGCGTTGTCGGCGAGATCCTGGCCGAGCTGGTGACCGAAGGCGCCACCCGCCACGACATCACCTTCCTGTCATCCCACCGTTTCGGCAGTCCGCCCGCTCGGGTGATGTAGAGGAGAGACTCAGGGG
>JACCZH010000032.1 GCA_013696045.1 Chloroflexia bacterium | reverse complement strand
ATACTGGTAGGAGACCGCATAGCGCGTATGGTGCTCCACGAAAGAATGAGAAAGGCATGGCCCCAGGGTGAGTTTTGCCGACGAGATGACCGGGCGGCGGATTGCGCCGGTACTTGCCCGCTGGCGGCATGAGCTGGGTTGGACGCAGGATGATCTGGCGGCGCGCTCGGGAGTCAGCCGCGGCTATCTCTCGCGGCTGGAGCGTGGCGTGCCGGAGCAGCCGGGGTTGCAGACGCTCAGCCGCATCTGTGGCGCGATGGGACGCACCTGGGCCGATCTCTACTCCCAATCCGGGCTTGGACTGCCGGGTGACGTGACACTGGCCGACATCGCCGACGGCCTGGCCGACCCCGAGCTCGGTCTCTATCTGCGCCGCCTTCCGGAGCTGGACGAGCGCGACCGCATGGCCCTTAAAGCTGTGCTACGGGCGTTTCTGGATGACGAGCGTAGCCCGGCCCGGAAACCGGCTGTCCATGCTGGCTGGCAGCTAGCGTTACCTTCGACTGGTAGTGATAACAGCGAAACGCTTCAAGAATAGTTGCTAACGATAAGAGAATTGTAATCTTTCAGCAGCTTTAGTTGACAACAGCCGTGCCTTTCGCTACAATCATGGGTGAATGGAGGTATCACGGTGCCGATTACCTTACGACAGTGTCCGGTCTGCGACGATCCGATGGTTGTGCGTGAGTTTTACTGCCCTGCCTGCGACGTCACTATTCGCGGCGAGTTCGAGCCAGGGTCCGCTGGACCCTTCAGCCAGCTCAACGACGAACAACTAGCCTTTCTCAATCTCTTTGTCACGAGCCGCGGCAACATGTCCGACGTCGAGCGTAGCCTCGGGGTTTCATACCCAACGGTGCGCGCCAAGCTGGACGACCTCATCTCGGCGCTGACTGAGCGGGAGGCTTCCGGCGCTCCTCCCGCTCCTCCCGCGCCACAGGTGATCGCCACGCCACCGCCCCAGACTGAGCAGGAGCCATCCGCGGCGCCCTTCATGAACCGGCGCGACATTCTGGCCCAGATTTCGGAGGGCAAGCTGAGTGTCCAAGAGGGCATGGATATGATGAAGCAGCTTCCTGGAGAGTGACACTACAATGCATTATGAAGGAAGTTTCCGGTGAACGCTAAAGAACCGCGCTCCGACTGGTTACAGCAGGTACCGCTCGACGGCATTACTGAGTTCCGGGTGGATTGCGAGACCGTTGACCTCGCGTTCGAGTCGGACGGGAGTTTGAGTGGTGTCGTCCAGCTCATTGTGGAGCCGGCGCAGAACGCCCCAGCACTGTACCGGTCGGGGTCTGAGTTACGGCTCGAACAGACGGGCCGCTATCGCGGACGGGTAACGCCGTTAGTGCGTCTGCCGGCTGATAACTGCCCCGGCTTGGCGGCTAATGTCGCGAAGGGTGACCTGTCGTTTAATGAGATCTCGGCCGCCATGGCGCTCAATCTCGGCATGGGCGATGTCCTGATCCAAGGCGGGACGGGCGAGATCGCCCTGAACGTTGGCAAGGGCGATCTCCGCATTGCCAACCGGGCCGAGTCAATTGCCGCCAAGGTGGGTATGGGCGATGTCGCAATCAGCCGCTGTCAGAGTCCGATTGCGCTAGAGGTCGGCAAGGGGGATGTGGCGCTGGCGCGCTGCGCGGCGGATATTGACCTGCGACTTGGCGCTGGGGACATCGCCGTCGGCCATCCCGAAGGCGGTCACATCACGATTGCTAACGGCAGCGGAGATATCGGCCTTGGCGGCGGAAGTGTTTCCGGGCTCAGGATTCGCACCGGCAAAGGCGAAATCGCCTCGACCACGCGCCTAGTGCTCCGTCCGGAAGATGTCGTGGCCGACGAAATCGAAGACGAGGCGTTCAACCCGGACGACTTCGAGCGTGACTTCATGGAAGGTTTCGACGCCGTGGGCATCAATCTTGGCGATCTAGCGTTTGAAGCCAACGACGAGGGGTTACGAGTAGCACGGGGTAACCGTGAACTCTTGCGGCTTGGCCCTGAAGGCATTCATATCTCAAGCGGACAACGCGAGCTTTCGGTCGGTCCCTCAGGGATCCGGTTTGGCGGCGCAAGCGCGTCCGCCGGCCCCGATAACTTCTCCTTCGACACCGGCAAGGGCGATATCCATGTGGATCTCCCTTCGGACCTCGCGTTGCGTGTCGAGATCCTGGCAACTGGCGACGTGCAATCAGACGTGCCGCTCGTCAGCGTTGGCCGGCCGGGTCCGCGAGGATCGACCAAGCGCCTGGTGGGGGTGAGCGACGGTGGCGACGCCGCCAAGCGGGCAAACGTGCGGCTCAAGACGGGCCGTGGCGACGTCCAGCTGCGCACCGTACGGGTTCCCGCTCCCCCACCGTCTCCCAAGCCGCCACCGAAGGCCGAGACCGACCGCGAAGAACGCTCACGCGTGATCCTGGAAGCCCTCTCACGGGGCGATTTGAGCGTGAGCGAAGCCGAGCGATTGTTGGCGGCACTGGACCGCTCCGCGTAACCCACAGGTTTCAAATCTGGTGTCTGGCTGAAGCCCGTTGCGAGGGGTAGGGATTCGCTTGGCTGAAATTGCGGACG
>JACCZH010000026.1 GCA_013696045.1 Chloroflexia bacterium | reverse complement strand
CCTATGGAGTGGGCCGAGACGTACCGGATGGCGTACCAGCGTGCAGATGAGGAACTCTCAACCGGATATGACGTGGTGTTTGACGCCACAAACTACAGCCGTGCCCAACGTGACATCCTGCGCATGAACGCAAACCGTCAAGGCGCTCATTCAGCGGTGATCTTTGTTGTTGTGCCGGCTGAGGAATGCCGCGAGCGGTGGCGTGCTAACCGCTCATCAGGAGCGCGTTACGAGGTAGGCGATGAGGACTTCGAGAGAGTCATCGACAGATTTGACCCGCCGCGTGCCGATGAGCGAGTTATCCTGTTTCTCCCCGGAATGTCAGTCAAGGATTTGATGACCGGCCTGACTCACGTGTGAAGCAGGCTCAATCCGGTTTGATCGCCGTGACGTGGATTCCCGAAGCGAAGCGTGAACCGCGATAGAAACGATCCTCAAGGTAGGCCAGACGCCAGGTTGCGATGAAGGCGACGCGCGTGATCGTCCTGACGACCATTAACGGTACAAGACCTCGCCCGCCAGTCATTCGCTCACGATGCCAGTAGTCCAGGATGTCATGAACCTGTCCCACGACGTGAAACGAGTAGCTGGTGTCTTCGACCGGCAGCCCGGCGGCCCAGGTGCGACGGAGCACGTCGCCGCGCGAAAAACGCTGTATGTGCCCAACGTGATCGCGTTTCCAACGATGAATTGGTACGGGCCAATCGCGCCGGAAAAGCCGGTAGAGCGTGCCGGGCTCGTCTTCGAGCGGCAGGAAATAGTGCAGGACGCCGCCCGGCGTAAGTACTCGCGCGCATTCGGCCAGAAGTTGATCGGGTTCTGGAACGTGCTCGAGCACGTCGAGAAAGAGCACAGCGTCGAATGACTCGTCAGGGAACGGTAGGTGTTGCGCGTCCATCGCCAGGTAGTGCGGTCCGCCGCCGGCCGCGACGGCTTCGGCGAGAGCCTGGCGGCTGAGATCACCACCGACAACGATCCTTCCCGGGAGGTAGCGGACGAGCGCGCGAGCGTAGCGTCCCGCTCCGCAACCCAGCAGCAAGACTCGTCCCGTCGTATCTATGAGAGCGTCGATGGCGCCTTGGAGCCGTAGCGCACCGAGGTTGCGCTCTCCCAGCCGTACCTCGTCACGCCCCTGGACCTTTTCTGGATCTTCCACATCATAGGTTGAAGCCATTGTTACTCGCTGGATGCCTGGTGAGTGTGGAAACGAGTCAAGGATTCAAGAGTGTCGATCACTAGATCGGGCTCAATTCCGGTCTTGCGCACATCGGCCGGGGTGTGAACGCCGGTGAGAACCATGACGGTGCGGGCGTTGGCGCGCTGGCCCGCCAGGATATCGGTGTCCAGCCGGTCGCCGAGCATGACCGCCTGACTGGCCTCGATGCCCATTGCGGTAAGGCAGCTCTCGACCATGACAGGACTCGGTTTGCCGACAATCGTCGGCTCGACATCCGTCGCCGCAACGAGGGCGGCGACAATGGCCCCCGACCCGGGGATCAGGCCGGCCTCGGATGGGAAGGTGGTGTCTGCGTTGGTTGCGACATAGTCCGCGCCGGCCCGGATCGCCAGGCAAGCGGTGCGCAGCGAGCCATACACCAGCTCAAAATCAGCGCCAGACACGACCACGTCGGCGTCTGCTTCAGCCGGGAAGAAGTAGCCGTCCTCAAAAATCGCATGCCGCAATGCTTTCATGCCGACGACGTAGACACGTGTGCCGTCGGGATACGTTGAGCGCAAATAGGTTGCGGTTGCGACAGCCGAAGTGAAGATGCTCTCTTCAGGCACCGAGACGCCCAGTCGCTCCAGCTTCATAACGTAGTCAAGTTGGCTGTTGGTCGAATTATTCGTGGCCATGGTGTAGGGAATGCCGGCGCTATCCAGGGCGCAAAGGAAGGCCTTTACTTCAGGGATCAGTGTGTTGCCCCGATAAAGAACGCCATCCATATCAAGGATGTAGCCGCGGATGCCAGCCAGCCATGCAGCGGTTGCGCCATCGATAATCTGTGGTTGAGTAGAGCTTTCCGTCACGATTTATTCGACCTCTCAAAACGTTCTGTGTCATTCCGCCGGACTCTACCATACCAGTAGTTCTGGACCGGACTGCGCCAGTGCTATACTGCGCCGACCTTTGACGATGACGTGGAGAGATTGGAACCGGATGGCAAACGAGGCACACGAGAAGATTCTGGCTCAGATTGATGAGCAGGAAACCATCGAGTTTCTGCAGGCGTTGGTGCGTGACAGTAAGTCGGTAAATCCGCCCGGGGATGTACGGGAATCGATCCGAATCTGCCGGGAAAAACTTGAGGCCGAAGGCTTTGAGTGTGAGGTGATTGGCGACGTTGATATCTGGCCGGTGTTGATTGCAACGCTAGACCGGGGAGATGGGCCGACGCTGCTCTACAACGCGCATGTTGACGTGGTTCCGCCCGGAAACGAAGATGCTTGGGATCATCCCCCTTTTGAGGCCAAGATTATTGAGGGCAGGGTCTATGGACGTGGATCGGGCGACGACAAGGCCAGTGTCGCGGCCCAGGTGATGGGCGCGATCGCGGTTGCTCGCTCCGGTGTGCCGATCAAGGGCGCGCTGATCGTGAATGTCGATGGCGACGAGGAGACCGGTGGCCGGCACGGTGCGTTGTACACGGTGGAAAACATCAAGCGCAAGCCAGACTTCGTGGTGGCCGGGGAACAAACTTTGAATCGCATCTGCGTCGGCGAGCGAGGCGGAGCCGGGACCACCGTCACCGTTTTTGGCCGGGCTGCTCATGCCGCGCTGCCCTGGGAAGGCGTCCATGCGATCGAAGGTATGGCGAAAATTCTGCATGCGCTGGAGATTGAGCTCTGGCCAAAGCTGGAAGCGCGCCGGCATCCCCTGTTCGATCCGCCATCGACCTACACGATTAGCATGATCGAGGGCGGTGTCAAGCAGAACGTCGTTCCGGACCGTTGCCAGGTCTACATCGACCGGCGCATTATCCCTGGAGAAACGTCCGACGGCGCGGTGGACGAGATCCGTCAGATTGCCGAGCGGATTGTGTCAACCATTCCTGGGATGAGGGTGGAGGTAAGCGGTCCATCTGGTGTCACCGCGACGTTGAGCGATCCTGAATCACCGCTGGTGAAGGCGATGGGTGAGGCCAACCGAGTGCTGGGCTTGGACCCAGATCCGACGGGCTACAACATGGCCACCGACGGCCGGCATTTCGCCAAGGCCGGAATCGCCACCATCATCTATGGTCCTGGCGATCCATCGCTGGCGCACGTCCCGAACGAGTGGGTCGGTGTGGACGAGGTGATGGAAGCGACCCGGGCCTATGCGCTGGTGGCGTTCAATCTGCTGGGCGAAGGATAAAGACGCCCCATCGGGGCGTCTCTACCGAACCGGCTACGATTATTCCGCGATTCTGGCCGTGACACGTCTCGCGGCTCGGTACAGCGCGTATGTCCCAATGGACAGTGGCACAAAGAAAGCGGCGAAGATAGCGATCACGATGACGGCCTCGGCGATGCCAGCCAACGCGCCTATTGAGCGTTCCCAGGCGCTTTCGAAGATCCGGGTGACGGCCATGCCGTCGTCCGGCTCGTCTTCTGTTTCGCCATCTGGCCGCAGAGTGACGGTGATTGTCGAGAACGAGGTCATCTCGCTGAGGTAATTCTGGCGGCCCTTGATGGTTTCAATCTGGGAGCGGACGTCCGTGAGCTCCCTCTCCAACCGCAGAATCTCGTCGACGGTGTCCGCTTCTGACAAGAGGGCGAGGTAGCGTCGTTGCGTCTCTTCAAGGGCGGTCAGCCGGCTTTCGTTGTCGACGAACTCGGCCGAGACGTCCTGTGAGGAAGACTCTTCCCGCTCGACTTCAATCACATACGGAGCTGTGCGCAGATCCGAGATCGTCTCGTCAAAACGCTCAGCCGGGACACGTAGAGTGAGCTGGGCATACTGCCGATCGTCCTCGGTGTAGGTCGTCGACGAGAATACGAATCCACCCTTGGTGATGGCGAGATTACGCACCGAACCTGTTGCGCTCAGCGTGTCATCAACTGTGAGGGTGATCTGAGCGGTGCGGATAACGAGCCGGTCGAGAGCCAGCTGGCCGGCGGCAGGTTCCGATTCTGCCTGTTCAACAGACCCTCTGAACTCCGAGGTGGATGCTTGTGCTTCCTCGTCCGCGGATGCCGCTTGTGGGGCCTCGCTGTCCTGGGCCCCGATGGCCATGTCACTATCTCCTTCGTCGTCATTTCCGCAGGCTGCTAGCAGCATCGAGAGAATAACCACGATTGAGATGAACAGCGGAAACGCGCGCTGGGAAATCCGGATACGACGAACCATGGCGCTGCCGCCTTTCGATGAGACATGAATGTCGACGTTCGGAGTGGTGTATCAGTTGCTGGAGAGACGTAAGATCGAGGAGTTTTGTTCCATGTGCAGCTCTTAACGTGTGCCACTGGAGAGCGGAGCAGTGTAACGGTCGTCAACCTTCGTTCCTGAGGATGACCGATAGATGGGCACGGGTTTATCCAACAATTGATGCTGTCAATGCTTATTCACCATATGTTGAAATGTGCCGATAACGAGCAGTTTATGAACCTACCGGCTGAGGCGGTCGTCGATGCCGGTGGCGATCTCGAAGATGAAGATGAACAGGATGGGGATGGCGATAAGGATCAGGAAGAACAGCACGAAAGTCAAGCCCGCCTTCGCGATTTCGATCAACACGTCCATCGTGGTATCCCGTCCATTCGCGGTGTTACGAGTGTCATGCAGGCTCTCAAAAGAGAGAGGGCGTCTCGATTGTCTCGAGACGCCCTGGATTATACGTGTTCGGAGGAGTCTTTATGCTACGACCGCTGCGGCGGTGAGGGAGCCGTGTAACTGGAGGTCGCCATCGGGGCCGATCTCAGCCACGACACTCGCGCCGTCGTGCAGCTCTCCGGTCAACAGCTTCATTGCCAGAGGATCCAGCAAGTTCTTTTGAATCACCCGCTTGAGCGGCCGCGCGCCGAAGACCGCATCATATCCCCGCTCCGCAAGCCATTTGCGGGCGTCCGCTGTCAGCATCAGGTCGATGTTGCGTTCCGCCAGCCGTTGCCGCACGATCTCGAGCTGGATCTCGACGATCTCGCCGATCTGGTCGCGGGTGAGCGGCTTGAAGATGACCATCTCGTCCACGCGGTTCAGGAACTCCGGGCGGAAGTGAGCCTGGAGCGCTTCCATAACGCGCTTGCGCGCGGTGTCATCGTCTCCCTCGACGGTAGTCAAATAGCTGGAACCCAGGTTGCTCGTCATAATGATGACGGTGTTCTTGAAGTCGACGGTGCGTCCCTGGTTATCTGTCAGGCGCCCATCATCCAGCACTTGAAGCAGGACATTGAACACCTCCGGGTGTGCCTTCTCGACCTCGTCAAAAAGCACGACCGAATAGGGCCGGCGACGCACGGCTTCCGAGAGCTGGCCGCCCTCGTCGTAGCCAACGTAGCCTGGAGGCGCGCCAATCAAACGCGATACGGCGTGGCGCTCCATGTACTCGGACATGTCAATCCGCACCATGGCGTGCTCGTCGTCAAACAGGAACTCCGCCAGCGCGCGTGCCAGCTCGGTTTTGCCGACACCGGTCGGCCCCAGGAAGATGAATGAACCCAGCGGCCGGTTTGGATCGGAGAGCCCGGCTCGAGCGCGCCGGATAGCGCTGGCAACGGCGCTGACAGCCTCGTCCTGACCGACGACCCGCCGGTGCAGTCCTTCTTCCATGCGGACCAGCTTTTCGATCTCGGCTTCCATCAGCCGGCTGACCGGTATGCCAGTCCAGCGCGCGACGACTTCAGCGATATCGTCGGAGTCAACCTCCTCCTTCAGCAGTCTCGGCACGTTGGCGTCCACATCGAGCGGATTCTCGTGCGCGTTCAGCTTGCGCTCCAGCTCGACCAAACGCCCGTACTGGAGCTCCGAGGCGCGCTGGTAATCGGCGCTGCGTTGTGCCTGCTCGATCTCGTTGCGGGTCTGCTCGATCTCTGATTTGAGGTCGGCGACTTCCTGAATGAGGCCACGCTCGCGCTCCCACTGTGCCGTCAGGGCGTCGCGGGACTCCTTGCGGTCGGCCAGTTCAGCTTCGAGGTCTTGAAGACGCTTCTTCGATGCGTCGTCGCGCTCTTTCTTCAGCGCCTCACGCTCGATCTCAAGCTGCATGATGCGGCGGTTGAGCTCGTCGAGCTCGACCGGCATGCTGGTGATTTCCATGCGCAGCCTTGAGCCGGCCTCGTCAACGAGGTCGATGGCCTTGTCCGGCAGGAAGCGACCGGTGATGTAGCGATTTGACAGCACCGCCGCTGAGACGAGTGCGTTGTCCTGGATGCGCACGTTGTGATGCACCTCATAACGCTCCCGCAGTCCGCGCAAAATACTGATAGTATCATCGACGGTTGGCTCATCGACGTAAACCTGCTGGAAACGGCGCTCCAGCGCGGCATCCTTCTCGATGTGCTTGCGGAACTCGTCGAGTGTGGTTGCGCCAATAGCGTGCAGCTCGCCGCGCGCGAGCATCGGCTTCAGCATGTTGCTGGCGTCCATCGCGCCCTCGGCCGCGCCGGCGCCAACAACGGTGTGCAGCTCGTCAATGAAGACGATGATCTGTCCCTCAGCGCTGGTAATCTCTTTCAAAACAGCCTTGAGGCGCTCTTCGAATTCGCCGCGGAACTTCGCGCCGGCAATCATTGCGGCGAAGTCGAGCGCGATCAGTTGCTTGTCACGCAGACCTTCCGGTACGTCGCCACGGACGATCCGCTGGGCAAGGCCCTCAACAATGGCGGTCTTACCGACGCCAGGCTCCCCGATGAGGACCGGGTTGTTCTTGGTACGCCGGCTGAGCACCTGAATGACACGGCGGATCTCATCGTCGCGCCCGATGACCGGATCCAGCTTGCCGCGCCTGGCGGCAGCGGTCAGGTCGATACCGTACTTCTCGAGCGCCTCGTATTGTGCCTCGGGCGACTGGTCCGTGACGCGGTGCGAGCCGCGGATCTGGGTTAGCGCGGACATGACGGACGGCCGGTCAATGCCGCGCTCTTTGAGGGCGCGTACGGATGGATTCTGGCTACTATCTAGAGCGGCCAGGAACAGGTGCTCGGCGCTAATGTACTGATCGCCGAAGCCCTTCATCTCGTCCTCGGCCTTTTGCAACGCCTTGCGGAAATGTCCGCTCAGGGTTGCTTCGGCTGAATACTGGAGCTTGGGAGCGGCTTCGAGGGCACGCTCTACGTCGGCGATAACCTCTGTAGGAGCGGCGCCGAGTACCTCAAGGACACGGGGCACGACGCCACCGTCCTGAGTGATGAGCGCATAGAGCAGATGATCGATATCCAGCGTTGCATTCTGGCGTGTTTCTGCTTCCCGTTGGGCGACGACGATCGCCTCCCGGGCTTTTTCAGTGAGTGTATTTGGGTTCATTATGGTTACCTCGTATGTGGTCGTGTATCGGTTGACTTACTGATATGTGGATCCGCCGCGATGGCTACAAGTACCTCGTCCAGGGCGTTTGCGATCGTCTCGTAGTCGCGACGGTTTCTGCCGCGTAGCTCTTCTTGCATGGAGCGCACGCGCTTGGTGACATCCAGTGCCATCTCAACGCCGGCGAGGTTCACCCCACGTTCGTCGACCAGTTGTTTGATCTGCCGCAGCCGGTCGATATCTTCGGCCGAATACAAGCGCAAATTTCCGGTGGTGCGCGATGGTGCGATAAATCCGACGCGCTCATACTTGCGAAGCGTTTGAGGGTGGAGTTGCAGTAACCGCGATGCGACGCTAATAACATAGAGCGGTTCTGATTCTCGCATGGTTCC
>JACCZH010000008.1 GCA_013696045.1 Chloroflexia bacterium | reverse complement strand
GCCTATACCCACCTCACCGCCAGACACATATTCCGTGACCTTTGGTTGATGGGTAACGATACACGCTCTCCATACAATGGCTGCAAGCTACATCGTTCGCGGTGGAAAGACCGCCGGCCGGAATGAGGTTTTCGACTTGAGCCGCGCTATACGAGTCATTCTCGCCGACGATCACGTGCTGTTTCGACAGGCATTACGTCACCTCCTTGAAATGGAATCCGATATCCGTGTGGTCGCCGAGGCAGACGATGGCTCGGCAGTGCTCGATCTCGTCACCCAGCATTTACCGGATGTGGTCGTTCTCGATCTCTCGATGCCGGCCCATGACGGTATCAGCGCAGCCGAGACCCTCCGGATGCGCTATCCGAAAATCGGCATTATTATGTTGACAATGTTTGCCGAGGACGCGAAGGTTATCCGCGCAATCCGGGCCGGAGCTGACGGTTATTTGCTCAAGAACGTCGAATCGACGCGCATGGTCGATGCGATTCGCGCGGTTGCACAGGGCGAGTCGATGATTGACCCGGAGCTGGCAAGCAAGGTCATGAACGAGTTCCGCCGCCTGTCGCACGTGGGCGAGAGCATGAACGTCGCCGGCTTGACCGACCGCGAGGTCGCGCTGCTCCAGCTCGTGGCGACCGGTCTTTCGAACAAGGAGATCGCCGAGGAGATGGGTTTGGCTGAAAGCACCATCAAGAACCGGTTATCGATCCTCTTCCAGAAGCTTGACGTTAAGGACCGCACTCAGGCTGCCATCTATGCCATGACTCACGGACTGATGGCCGCGCCGACCTCGACATGACCTGGAAGTGTCCAGCTGACTCTCTGAACCCAGTAGAATACCCGCCAGTGAATGCCGGAAGCTGAGACACGACGGTGCAAGTCGTGTAGCATCCTGAATGCGCGGTGTTCTGGTTGATAACCTGCCTGGATAGGAGTCCTGTGTGCGCAGTGGCAAATCGTGGCGGCCGGAACGTGTTGCGGTCATCGGCCTCGGGCGCTTTGGCACGTCCACAGCCAACGAGCTGAGTGGGTTGGGGTATGAAGTTACCGCCATCGACATCGACGAGCGCAAGGTAGCCGCGGCCGCCGAACGGGTGGCGCTGGCAGCCCAGGGCGACGGCACAGACGAGGATCTGCTGCGCTCGTTGCACGTTGATCGCTCCGATGTGGGCGTGGTTGCGCAGGGCACAAACCTGGAAGCCAGCGTCCTCTCAACGCTGTTGATGAAGCGCATCGGAGTGCCGTGGGTGGTGGCCAAGGCCAAGACCGATCTACACGGTGAGTTGCTGGCCAGAATCGGTGCGGACCGTGTTATTTACCCGGAACGTGACGCTGGCAACCGGCTGGCGCACTCGTTGTCCGTGCGGCACATCAGCGACTACATCACTCTCTCACCAACATCGGGCATCGCCAAGCTCCACGCGCCGGCCCATTTCGTCGGCCAGACACTGGAGGATCTCGACATTGAGAACCACTACCAGCTGAATCTGCTGCTCATTAAGCGCGGGCAGAAGATCATCGCCGTCCCCAGTTACCGCGAGCGTATTGAGGAAGGTGACGAACTGGTGTTGGTCGGTCCCGACCGTGAGATGGCCGTGTTTACCGAGTCACACGGTCCACGACCCGTCGAGTGAGCGAATCATCTCGCCGGCCTGGAGACAGGATCATCCGGCGCCGGCTTCAATCCACTCAGGTTATTACCATCCCTGAGCCGGTCCCGATCGGTTCCGGGCCGAACACCCTTTTTCATGCCAGGCTCTTTATCGCCGCCTTTGCCGCAATCATCCTGCTGGGCACAGCCATTCTGGCGCTGCCCTGGGTAACGAACGCTGACGAGTCCACCTCCCTGCCGGACGCACTATTCATCGCTACCTCAGCGGCGTCGGTAACCGGCTTGGTTACGGTTGACACCCTGGACCACTGGAACTGGGCCGGACAGCTGGTTATTCTGGTCCTCATCCAGTCTGGCGGGCTCGGTTTCATGGTGGGCGCCAGCCTGGTGTTGCGGGTGATCGGGCGAGGCGGAGGTCAACGGGTCCGCGACGCGATCATGATCCAGGACAACATCCCGACGCTCACCTTGCGTGAGGCGGTCGATGTGTCACGGCGCATTGTGAAGTTCACCATCGTGGCGGAGACAGCCGGCGCGGTGCTGCTTGCGGGTTACTTCGCGCGCGAGATGCCGTTGTTGACCGCAATCTGGCACGGCATTTTTCACTCGGTCTCGGCGTTTTGCAATGCTGGGTTTGATCTGCAGGGCGGGTTCCAGTCGATGACGCCGTACCGTGAGTCGATCTGGGTAAACGCGATCTTCATGACCCTGGTGCTGGCAGGCGGCCTCTCGTATATCGTGCTGGCCGACATCAGCTACAAGCGGCGCTGGTCAACTCTGAGTGTCAATTCAAAGATCATTCTCGTATCCAGCTTGCTCCTGACATTGATTGGGGCAGTCACGTTCCTGGCCGCTGAATGGAACGAATCGATGGCCAGCTCAGCCGTATGGAGCCGGCCGTTGCAAGCGCTGTTCCAGAGTATTTCAGGGCGGACTGCTGGT
>JACCZH010000564.1 GCA_013696045.1 Chloroflexia bacterium | reverse complement strand
CCGGTGATCATGTTCTTGATGTAGTCGGCGTGTCCCGGACAATCCACGTGCGCATAGTGCCGGTTGGTCGTTTCATACTCCACGTGCGCAATGGCAATCGTGATGCCACGCTCACGCTCTTCCGGCGCATTGTCGATCGAGGCGAACGAACGCGCCGTCGAACCGCCCGAGAGCGAGAGCGTCTTGGTGATGGCCGCGGTCAAGGTCGTCTTGCCGTGGTCCACATGCCCAATCGTCCCGACGTTAATGTGCGGCTTTGTGCGCTCAAATTTCTGCTTGGCCACCTGCCCCAGTCCTCCCAGTATTTTTCGGTCGGGATTCGCGTACGCCACGAATCCAGGTTACATCGAACGAAACAAAAACGATCCGCGTTACACGCGCTGATTCTTGGCGACCAGTTCCGTTGCCAACTGCGACGGAAGCGGCTCGTAGTGAGCGAACTCCATAGAGGACGCTGCGCGGCCCTGCGTCATTGAACGCAACTCCGTGGTGTACCCGAACATGCTTGAGAGCGGAACGAGCGCGTGAATAACCTGCGCGCCGGCTCGCGCCTCGAGGCCTTCAATACGGCCACGCTTGGCGTTCAGGTTGCCAATCACATCGCCCATAAATTCTTCAGGAGTAATGACCTCAACGTTCATCACTGGTTCAAGCACCAGCGCCTGGCCGCGTTTGATGGCTTCCTGTAGCGCCATGGATCCGGCGATCTTAAACGCCATTTCCGACGAGTCGACATCATGGTAAGAACCGTCGTAGAGCGTCACCTTCAAGTCAACAATCGGGTAACCAGCCGGCCCACCAGTCTGCATCGCTTCCTTGACGCCCGTCCCAACCGCGCCGATGTACTCACGAGGAACCACGCCGCCAACGATCGCGTCGACGAACTCGTAGCCATGGCCACGCTCCATCGGCTCAACTTCCAGCCATACATGGCCGAACTGACCGCGGCCACCGGACTGGCGAACGAAGCGGCCCTCAACTTTGACCGTCTTCTGGATCGTCTCCCGGTATGCCACCTGAGGCTTGCCAACGTTGGCCGAGACCTTGAACTCGCGCAACATGCGGTCCACGATGACGTCGAGATGAAGCTCACCCATACCCATGATAATGGTCTGGCCGGTGTCTTCATCCGTTCGCAGCCGGAAGGTTGGGTCCTCTTCAGCCAGGCGAGCCAGCGCCATACCCATCTTGTCCTGGTCGGCGCGGGTCTTGGGCTCGATCGCCACCTCAATCACCGGCTCGGGGAAGCTGATCGACTCCAGCAAAATCGGATGACTTGGGTCGCAAAGCGTGTCACCGGTAAAGGTAGATTTCAGACCGATAACGGCACAGATGTCGCCAGCGCCAATCGATGGGATCTCTTCGCGGTGGTTTGCATGCATCTGCAGCAAGCGACCCACCCGCTCCCGGTCGCCCTTGGTGGAGTTCAGCACGTAGGAGCCCGACTCCATGGTGCCGGAGTAGACACGAATAAACGCGAGCCGGCCAACGTGCGGATCGGCCATGATTTTGAATGCCAGAGCGGCGAATGGAGCCTCGGGGTCAGTAACACGTGCCTCAACCGACTCTTCAGTGCCAGGTATCGTCCCGTGAATCGCCGGAACTTCCAATGGCGACGGCAGGTAATCAATGACTGCGTCGAGCATGCGCTGGACGCCCTTGTTCTTGAGAGCCGTGCCGTTAAGGATGGGAACTAGCTCGGAGTTGATAGTGGCCTTACGAAGCGCAGCTTTAAGCTCGGAAACGCTGATCTCTTCGCCTTCAAGATAACGCATGAGCATGTCTTCGTCGGTCTCGGCGATCGTCTCAACGAGCTCGGCCCGGCGAATCTGCGCCTCTTCAAGGAACTCAGCCGGAACATCCGTCTTCTCGATGTTCTCACCCAGATCATCATGGAAAATGTAGGCGACCATATCAACGAGGTCAATGAGGCCGGCATATTCCGATTCTGAGCCAATTGGCAGCTGAATGATCGCCGGCTTGGCCTTCAGGCGATCGACAATCATCTCAACCGTGCGCCAGAAATTAGCGCCGGTGCGGTCCATCTTGTTTACAAAACAGATTCGCGGAACGCTGTACTTGTCAGCCTGGCGCCAAACCGTCTCGGATTGCGGCTCCACACCAGCGACAGCATCGAACACCACAACTCCGCCGTCGAGGACGCGCAGCGAGCGCTCGACCTCGGCGGTAAAGTCGACGTGTCCGGGAGTGTCAATAATATTGATGCGGTGATCCTGCCAGAAGCAGGTGGTGGCGGCCGATGTAATCGTGATGCCGCGCTCGCGCTCCTGGGCCATCCAGTCCATCGTCGCCGACCCGTCGTGCACCTCACCTGGCCGGTGAACCTTGCCGGTGTAAAAGAGGATACGCTCGGTCGTCGTGGTCTTTCCCGCGTCAATATGGGCGATAATGCCAATATTCCTGGTCCGGAGCAGCCTCGGGGCCTCCGCAACCGTGTCTTTCAAGACGGTTTCAGTACTCATTCTGTCTCTATCTTCCTCCGCCGGTGCGGATCATCGTTACCGCAGCCGTTGAGCGAAACGCATTTACCACTTGTAGTGCGAGAACGCCTTATTCGCTTCAGCCATGCGGTGTGTGTCTTCCCGTCGCTTTATTGTTGCGCCGGTGTTGTTGAACGCATCCATAATTTCGTTGGCTAGCTTCTCAGACATCGAACGGCCGGCACGCGCGCGGGCCGAGGAGAGCATCCAACGCATCGCCAGCGACATTCGCCGGGAACCTTCGATCTGAATCGGCACCTGGTAGGTTGCTCCACCAACACGCCGTGGCTTCACTTCAATAACCGGTGTCGAGTTCTGGATCGCTTGCTGAAACACTTCCAGCGGATCGCGGCCGGTGCGGGTCTCCACGATCACGAGCGCGTCATAAACGATGCGCTCCGCCGTGCCCTTTTTACCGCGCTCCATCAGCTTGTTGACGAAGCGACTTACCAGCTCACTGCCGTATTTTGAATCCGGCTCAATGTGCCGGGCCTCTACCTTGGCGCGTCGTGGCATTCGGGTTCCCTTCCATCGGGCCGATTCGACTGAATGTCCTGTTACCTGGACAACAACGCTTCTTAATCACACAGAAAAGCGGTCGCCACGTATATACCGTGAGGCCGCTCTCGTCCCGTACGATGTTGCCAGGGGGTCATCCGTGTTTCCAGGCGAACCCGGACGGCGGATGATTATCCCCTCGCCTTTTTCGTTCCGTACTTCGACCGCCCTTGTTTGCGGTTGTCGACGCCGCGCGCATCAAGTGCGCCTCGGATGATGTGATACCGCACGCCCGGGAGATCCTTCACCCTGCCGCCTCGAATGAGGACAACGGAGTGCTCTTGAAGGTTGTGACCTTCACCAGGAATATACGCGGTAACTTCCATATTATTCGACAGCCGCACACGTGCAATCTTGCGAAGCGCAGAATTGGGCTTCTTCGGCGTCATTGTACGCACCTGAGTACATACTCCCCGCTTCTGCGGTGAGCCTTTACCCCGGCGCAAGCGGCCTGAATAGCGGCCCAAGGCATTGTTCGTAAACCGCAATGCGGGCGCCTTGGTTTTCTTTTTAACCGTTTTTCGTCCATTCCGGACGAGTTGGTTAATCGTCGGCACTAGCTACCACTCCCTAGAGGACGACCGTCTCAGGTCTTCACGATTTTGATTCGCTCGAAAGCGCTGAAATGGCCGCTCGTCGAGGATTTCTCTGCTCCTTGGGTGACCATTTGTTTCGACCACAAGCTAGGATTCTAACAAAACCGGCTATTATGTGTCAATCCGAAGTTTCTGATCCTGATGCTGAAATCGGGAGCCGGGAAACCGAGCGCCAGAACGCGTGACACGCTCGTGCCCAGCGTTCTGGCCTCTTGCATCCGCGCCTAGTCGTCGTTGGTCGAAGACTCAACGCCGGCTAGCTCGTCGGCCCCAACCTCAACCTCTTCGACATCAGCGTCTACGACCTCTGGCTGTTCAGCAGCCGGCGGCGCCGACAACAGTTCCTCAACCTCTTCGATCGACTTTGGCTCGATCTCTGGCTCAGGTGTTCCAGCCGCCGCAGCCGCCGCAGCGTCACGCACCGTGTGGAAACCTGACCCGGCGGGGATCAGCTTGCCGATGATGACATTCTCTTTCAGGCCACGTAGATGATCAATCTTGCCTTCGATCGCAGACTGCGTCAGCACTCGCGTCGTCTCCTGGAAGGAGGCCGCCGACAGGAACGAGTCGGTCTCCAGCGATGCCTTGGTAATACCCAGTATGATTTCCTGCGCCGTCGCCGGCTCTCCACCCTGAGCGATCATCTCATCGTTGATGTCGTTGAACCGGAAGCGGTCAACCAGCTCGCCCGGCAGCAGATCGGTGTCGCCCGGATCATCGATGCTCACCTTGCGCAACATCTGGCGCACGATAACCTCGATGTGCTTGTCGTTCGTGTCCACCCCCTGGGTGCGATACACGTTGAGCACCGCTTCAACAAGCATCCGCTGAACCTCATCCCGGCCGAGGGCAGACAGCACCTCCTGTGGATCCCGTGGTCCGTCAGTCAACTGGGTTCCAGGGTGCACGTGCTCGCCGTCGGCCACGCGAACGTGGGCGGTGTGCGGCACCACGTACTCCTTGACCTCGGTGTTGTCGCTGAGGAGCTTGATCATCTGCCCGTCAATGAAGGCCTCGCCATCGAGTGTCGAGAGCACAGGCGCCTTGCCGTTCTCAGAGACCCCAAGCTCCTGACCGCGCTTAACTACATCGCCGTCCTTGATCGTGATCTTGAAATCACTCGGCACTACGACGTCAGCCGTGACGATATCTGTACTCGTCACAACGATCTTGCGCATCTCGTCCTCGGTGATGATCTCAACATCACCCTCGATCTCGGTCAGGATCGCCTTACCCTTGGGCTCACGAGCCTCAAACAGCTCCTGGACTCTGGGCAGACCAGTCGTAATGTCGTCTGCGTGCGAGACGCCGCCGGTGTGGAACGTGCGCATTGTCAGCTGCGTGCCAGGCTCGCCGATAGACTGAGCGGCGATGATGCCCACGGCCTCACCCATCTGCACGAGCTTACCGCTCGCGAGGTTGCGTCCGTAGCACATGGCGCAGATCCCATATGAACGCTCGCAATTCATCGCGGTGCGCACATACACGACTTCAACGTCATTTTCTAGAATCGCGACGACCACCGAGTCGGTAATCTCTTCGTTGCGGTCACACAGCACTTCGCCGTCGACCGTTACGATCGGCGACGCGGCAAGACGCCCAAGGACACTTGCCGTGAAGAACTCATCGTTCTGACGCTCCCCCACCACAATCCGCATGCCAGTCTTTGTCCCGCAGTCAGGTGTCGTGATGATCACATCCTGCGCGACGTCAACCAACCGGCGGGTCAGGTAACCTGAGTCCGCCGTTCGGAGTGCCGTGTCAGCCAGTCCCTTGCGAGCACCGTGGGTCGAGATGAAGTACTCGAACACGTTCAAGCCCTCACGGAAATTGGATCGAATCGGAAAGTCCATGATGTTGCCGTTAGGATCCAGCATCAAGCCACGCATACCAGCCATCTGGCTAATCTGGTTCATGTTACCTTTGGCGCCCGAGAAGCTCATGATGTATAGCGAGTTATCGTCGTCAAGCGCCTCTTCGACGGCATTCTGCAGATTCTCGCGAGTCTCCGTCCAGATCTTCACTGCCTGGTCGTGCCGCTCACGATTGGTGATCAAGCCACGCTTGTACTGGCGCTCTACCTCGTTCACGGCTGTGTCCGCGGCTGCCAACAACTCAGGCTTGTCCTGCGGCACGGCGACGTCCTGCAATCCGATCGTCAGACCTGAAACCGTCGCGAACCTGAAGCCGACGTCTTTGATCTTGTCCGCAACCTGTGCTGTGCGTTGTGCGCCAACCGAGTGATACAGATCACCGATCAAACGGCCAAGCGCCTTGCGGTTCATCATCTCATCGCGAAATTCGATCTCTGCTGGGATGGCGCGATTGAAAAGCACGCGGCCCACAGTCGTCGAGATAGCGCCGTTGTTCGACACATACTCGCCGTCCTCGTTCCGGCCCGAGAGGGTGCCCTTCGGGTTCATGACCCGGATCTTGGCATGCAGGTCCACTACATCCGCCTGGTATGCAAGTTCGACCTCGGCGCCGCTGGAGAAGAGCTTGCCTTCTCCCCGCTTGCCTTCGCGTTCGATAGTCATGTAGTAGCAACCCATGACGATCTCGAGCGTTGGAGCAATAACCGGGTTGCCGTCGGACGGGTCCAACAGATTGGCGGTGGACAGCATCCGGGCGCGAGCCTCTGCCTGCGCCTCCTTCGAAAGTGGAACATGAACGGCCATCTGATCGCCGTCAAAGTCCGCGTTGAACGCGGTGCAGACGAGTGGGTGAATCTGGATCGCCGATCCCTCGATAAGCTTGACCTCAAAGGCCTGGATACCCAGGCGATGCAAGGTTGGCGCGCGGTTCAGCAGCACCACATAGTCCTTGATGACATCTTCCAGCACATCCCAGACGCGCGGATCGACCCGCTCCACCAGCCGCTTGGCGGCTTTGATGTTGTGGGCGTGGCCCTGCGCCACCAGGCTGTGCATGACGAATGGCTTGAACAGCTCCAGAGCCATGCGCTTCGGCAGGCCACACTGATGCAGCTGCAAGTCGGGACCAACAACGATGACCGATCGGCCCGAATAATCGACACGCTTGCCAAGCAGGTTCTGGCGGAACCGCCCCTGTTTACCCTTCAGCATGTCGGACAGACTCTTCAGCTTGTGCTTGCCGGACCCTGAAACTACCCGGCCCCGCCGGCCGTTGTCGATCAAGGCATCGACCGCTTCCTGAAGCATGCGCTTCTCGTTGCGGACAATGATGTCCGGAGCACCTAGCTCAAGGAGCCGCTTCAAGCGGTTGTTGCGATTGATGACGCGACGATACAGGTCATTCAGGTCAGACGTTGCAAAACGGCCGCCATCAAGCTGGACCATTGGCCGCAGATCGGGCGGGATAACTGGCAGCGCCGTGAAGATCATCCACTCCGGCTTGTTGCCACTCTTTCGAAGCGCCTCCACCACGCGCAGCCGCTTGGCGGCCTTCTTCACACGCATGCCAGTCATGCGGTGCAGATCATCGCGCAGACCAACTGCAATCGCGTCCAGATCGACCTTCGTGACAACGTCATAAACCGCCTCGGCGCCCATGGCCGCACGGAAGACACCAGGCGCAAGCTCGGATAGCTCGCGGTACTGGGTTTCGGTTAGCACCTGGTACAGCTCAAGGCTCTTGATCTGCTTGATGATGTCTTCAGCTTCGGCCTTGAGATCGCTCTTCTGGGTCTCAAACTCGGACTCGATCTTACGCACCGAATCGTCTGAGACAGCCTGAATCTGGTCGCTCTCACCCTCGGTCAGGGCTGAAGCGCTCTGATTGTCATGTTCGGCTTGAACCCGAGCTTCTTCGAGGGCGATAACCTCGAGATCCTTAAGGGTCGCGAGGCGATCCTCATTGATGGCCTGGTTCTTCTTCGCGACAACCTTGCCGTTAAAGCGGATCGTCGCCGGGTTCGACTGGTTCATCAACCCGTCGAGCTGCTCCCGAACGGCTGCCGCCTCTTCGTGAACAGCGGCCAGCGCGCGATCAAGGTACACGTTGACTGACGACGTCACACCTTTTGACGCCTGGACGAGGTTCGCGATCTCACTGTCACGCTCCGAGACAATCTCATCCCGGCGGCGATCGCGCTCAGCCTCAAGCTCGGCGAGCTCCTCTTCAAGCTCACCATAAATTGTCTCGATTAACCGGTCGCGCGCTTCGACCTCGACGCTTGTCACAAGATAGGACGCGAAGTAAAGCACGCGTTCCAGGTTGCGTGGCGAGATGTCAAGCAACAATCCGAGCCGGCTCGGCGTGCCCTTGACGTACCAGATGTGCGTCACTGGAGCCGCAAGTTCGATGTGGCCCATGCGCTCGCGCCGGACCTTGGAACGCGTCACTTCAACGCCGCACTTGTCACACACAGTACCGGCGTGCCGGATGCGCTTGTACTTCCCGCAGTAGCACTCCCAGTCCCGCTGCGGGCCAAAGATCCGTTCGCAGAACAGACCGCCGTGCTCGGGCTTGAGCGTGCGGTAGTTGATCGTTTCCGGCTTGGTTACTTCGCCGAACGACCAGCTACGGATATCTTCTGGAGAAGCCAGGCTGATACGAATCGCGTCGAAATTGTTGACGTCAAGCGACTGCCTGCCATCGTTTCGGTTCACTTGTCCCATTGTCTGCATTATTGATTCTCACCGGTCTCGCTAGGCGCTACACGCGCTCCGAAAAGACCCCGATACGTGCCACGGAATCACGATCCGTCAGCCCTAATCCTCTGTGCGTTCGAAACCGCTCAAGTTGATGCGGTCCAGATTGGTTAGCAGGTCGCGCGACGTGTCCTCAGTAAACTCGACCGTCTGATCGTCTTCGTTGATCACTTCAATCGATAAACCAAGCGATCGCAGCTCCTTGACGAGCACCTTGAACGATTCCGGCACGCCGGATTCGGTAATTTCGTCGCCCTTGACGATGGCTTCGTATGTCTTTACCCGACCCACGACGTCGTCCGACTTCACGGTCAACATCTCCTGGAGGGTGTGCGCAGCGCCATACGCTTCGAGCGCCCAGACCTCCATTTCGCCGAACCGCTGTCCACCGAACTGCGCCTTTCCACCCAGCGGCTGCTGCGTGACCAGCGAGTATGGTCCGGTCGACCGGGCGTGGATCTTGTCCTCCACCAGGTGAACCAGCTTGAGCATGTACATGTAACCAACAGTCACCGGGCGGTCAAACTTCTCGCCGGTGCGGCCGTCGTAAAGCCACACTTTTCCGTCAAGCGGCAGACCGGCTTCCCGGAGCATATCCTCGACGTCAGCTTCATTTGCTC
>JACCZH010000547.1 GCA_013696045.1 Chloroflexia bacterium | reverse complement strand
CTGCAACGGCGCAGGCACTCTTGACGGCGATGTCGTTTGGCTTCGGCAGTATCACCGGCTCAATAGTTGGCGGTGCACTGCTGGACCAAATCGGAACGGCGGGGTTGTTTCGCGGAGCGGCCATTCTCATGATCGTTGTCCTGGGGGTGCTTGTCGCAGGGAATCGCCTGATTGGGCTCGATCGGCGTGAATCGGTCCGCGCCGATGCTGGTCGTGGATTGGCGTGATCTGCATTGACGAATCATTCGGCTATGATATCGTCGCTTGTGGAACGTCGCGAGGGCGTGAACGTACATCAACCGACTTGCTCGGCACAGGAGTATTTCCGATTCGTCAGACACGCGCTTGTGCATTCCCGAAGATGATTTTAAGCATGCATAATTTCTCTCGTGAGCAGGATCATCCCTGCTCCAGGAGTTCCAGCACTGTCGCGAACGCCTCGATTGCGTCTAACGTATTTGGGTCGAGCCATACCTGAACCCTGTCAATGCCTTCCGCGGCGTATGCCATGAGGAGCGCCGCAAGCTGTTCAGGCGAGCCGGTGGCTGGCTTATTCGCGATTCTCCCCTCGGCCATCCAGTGATCTTCAGGCTTGCTGTGCCCCGACAGGCTGACCGAGAACGATGCTGTTCGCCGCAGCGTGGCGGGGTCTCGTCCCGCCTCCGAGCACGCCGCATCAAGGTCGTGACGCATCGCCCTCAGGGGCGGCAGGTCAGTGGGGTAACGATAAAGTCCGAGTCCCATACATCCGCATAGGTCGCTGCCAGCCGCATCATGCGCGGCCCCTTTGCGCCTATCAGAATCGGCGGTCCGACGGGTCTCGGTCCTCGAGGGCGCAGTTGGCAGTTCTGCGCATGATGGTATCTGCCCTGAACATCGACGTGTTCACCCCTGAGCAGGGGAACGATGATCTGGAGAGCCTCTTCGAATCGGCTGACGCGATGGTCGTATGGAAAGCCGAACGAGTGGAACTCCGGCTCGTGCCAGCCGGCGCCCAGGCCGAGGATGAGACGGCCTCCGTTGATCTCTTCGACAGTATCGGCCATTTTGGCGAGCATGGCCGGGTTTCGGTAGCCGGTGCAGGAGACAAGTGGGCCGAGCTCAATCCGGTTGGTCGCCGCCGCCAGTGCCGCCAGGAGCGACCAGCAGTCCCAGCAGCCAATAGGAGCCTTGTCCGGGCCAAAGTCGAGGAGGAGATGGTCCGCAAGCCAGAGGGAGTCGAACCCTAGCGACTCTGCCCGAATGGCGAACGCGACGAGATCATTCCAACTCGATATAGACCCAAGATGAGGTATTTCGGACGGTGGCACAAACAGCCCAACTTCAATCGGCCGGTTGGCGGATGCAGGTGACGCGATGGAAAGGGTTGGGTCTGGCATGAGCGCTCTCCGTCATGGAACTCCGGTAGATGGCCGCATCTCAAGATGCGCTGTGTATGTGTTCAAAAAGGCACCAACGTAGCGAGCGGCTTCGCCGAGGCATTTCGCCAGATTGTCAGCAAGGCGGTCGAGTGCGGCCATTACGATCGGCCCAACAACAAGATGCGTGCGCATTGTCCGCTCCGTGGGAGCCGCCGTTGGTTGTGAAGATGTGAGTCCCAAACAACTCGTCGATTCCGTGCATGTGTGCTGATAGTAGCCAGTATATACCAGGTATTGCCGTGGGGATAGACCTCTAAACGGGTACGGCGACGTTCCTCACTGGCGCAAGCGTCGCTCGCTGAGTGCTAGAGCAGTTGTCATTAGATGTGCCTCACTGGCACACTGGGACGATGCAGCGCCCGCACGCCTCCGACGATGTCCGTGAACGAGCGCTGACCGCCATCGACGCGGGGCGGTCGGTCGCTGACGTCGCCGCCTTCTACCAGAACGACCCGTCGACGATCCGCCGCTGGATCCGCCAGCGTGCCCGCACCGGCTCGGCCGGCACACGGCCCCGCTCCGGACGACCACGCAAGCTCCTGCCTGCCCAGGAATCGGTCCTGCTCGCCCAGGTCGCCGCGTACCCGGACGCGACGCTGGCCACGCACTGCGATCAGTGGGCTGACGATACAGGCGTGCGCGTCAGCGTCGCGACGATGGGGCGCTGGCTGCGGCGCCTGAGCATCACGCGCAAAAAAAGATGCTGATCGCCCGCGAGCAGGATGCCACCGCCAGAGCGGCATGGCGCGCGGAGATGGCCACGATCGACGCCGCGCGGCTGATTTT
>JACCZH010000531.1 GCA_013696045.1 Chloroflexia bacterium | reverse complement strand
GGAACGAAGGCTCGGGCGAGTTCCAGTGCCCGTGTCATGGTTCGGTGTATGACCGCCAGGGTGTTTTGGTCGCCGGGCCCGCGCCGCGGCCGATGGACTTGATGGCGATTATCCCAGGTGAAGGCGGAAGCATCACCGTAGACACCGGCGACATTACGGAGCGCGCGGTCTACGAGCCATCGCAGTCGACCCAGATCGGGTAGTTTCGAGATACGTTGAGAATGTCAGCTCATGATGGTTGCCCTGTCATCCAAAGCTGGGTAGTGAAGGATTCTGCGTCGTGAGGTCAGCACAGCGAGAAGCAACGATCGTAGCGATGGGTCTGGTGATCGTCGCGAGCATCGTTGTGGTTTACCTCCTCAATGAGCCGAACCGTCGCGAGACGGCGGCTGAGCGACAGCACGAGACGTCGGTCGAACGGGGCGCTGAGAGCTACGTTCAGTTCTGCGTAGCGTGTCACGGCCCTGAGGGTATGGCTGGCGAGGGCCGGTTGGGCGTTCCGTTGAACTTGCCCCAGAATCAGAGTGACGATCCGGTCGTAGGCGCAGAGCGTGAGGAAGTCATTCGTCTGGCAATTGAGCGCGGACGGGGCGAGATTATGCCGGCCTGGGCGATTTCCGAAGGCGGTCCTCTGAACGAAGAACAAGTCAAGGATTTGGTGAACCTCGTTCGCGAGGGAGCCTGGGATCTGACGGCCGAGCTGGATATTGAGGCAAGCGGCGGCGCGCCGTCGACCCCGCCACCGGCGCCAACGCTCGATCCCGACTCTGATCCAGGCGAGGCGTTGTTCGGCCAGAACTGCGTCACGTGCCACGTTTCGAATGATTATCCCAACGGTGGCGCAGTTGGACCCGATCTTACCGGGTTAGGCGCGATGGACGAGACGGCGCAGGTCGGCGTTGAGGTCAATGCTGAAGCGCTTTCCGCCTGGCTGCACGATCCGCAAGCGATTAAACCCGGAACGGCAATGCCTTCCGCGCCAAGCCTTGGCCTGGATGATGAGCAGATCGATCAACTTGTTGAATACCTGTTGGGCCTCGAGTAGAAACTCGAACGGTTACGCGCACGAAAGGCTTCAGAGAACATGGTATTTGGCGCGGTTTCGGAAGCAACCGAATTGTTGGTGGTCTTCACCGTCTTTCTTTTTGGCATATTGATAACACATTTGCTTCAGCGTTGGTCTGACAAGAGCGCTGGTGAAGAGTAGCGTAGCCTGTAGATGGTTGTGCGTCTGGCAAGGGGAGCCGCCTTTCCTGCTGTGGCTCTCCGCGCGCTCACGGATTCGTGATCGTTAGGGACTGCGGCTTCTTCGTATTACCCAGCCGTCACAGCAGCTCTGAGAATCAATCCAAAGGCGAAAGCCGAGCCCATGCCAAAGATGAGCGCTTCGCGCCCCGCACTCCCCCGGGTCGCAAACGCATATGCCGCCGTTGTAAACACGATGAGGCTTATTCCGTAGAGATAGTGGTAGTTGTCGGCGGGTCTATAGCCTTCGAGAACCATGACGAGGCCAATAACGTTTTGCGCCACCGCGACCCCGATCGTCAGCACGTAGGTTGCCCTGAATGCGCCGTCAGGTGGCCGGCCAGTGACCATAAAGAAGAGCGCCCAGAGTGTCAAACCTCCAGTTAAAAGCAGAGCCATCGTATGAATCGCTGCGTGCAGCACAACCACGTGTCGGGTTATCCTCTCAGTGTGGCCAATCCGCCGTTCTTCGCCCTGCTGACACTACCAAGTGGACCGGCACATCGGCAACCTTATAGACATAGACACCGAAATGCGAGTAGGGTAACCATTGGCAAAAACGTATCTCTGGTGCGATTCGTGTAAACGCTCCTTCGCGCATGCTGACATGCGTGATGGGATGTGTCCCATCTGCAACGAAGAGACGCGCGAGCTAGGCTGGATGTCGGCGTTTGTGCGTGGAGTCATGGCTCAGGAGCTGGTGAGCTCTGGGCTAGGCACCCGGCACCGGACGATGATCAAGCTTATCTGGACTGCGAATGGCATGGGTGAGCGATATTACAAGGCGCTTGACCCGGGAGTTTCGTACAGTAAGTTTGAGAGCGTGGTGACGGATTTTGTATGTCAGGCGGCCGCGGACGGCTGGGTGAAAGTGATGATGCCGCCCAGCCCGGTGGGGGCTGCTCCAGACGCCTACCGCCTGGACATCGACGATGAGGAGCGCTTCGTTGCGGAGATGAGCGCATTGTTTGCGGCGGACAGGCACGAGGCGCCGGCCAGCGATTGAGAGATGAGAGGTTTGCCCGATGGAGATGACGGCCCGTGAGCGTGTGGAAGCTGCCCTCGACGGACGCGAGGTCGATCGTCCGCCTGTCAGCCTGTGGAGGCACTTTCCTGAGCGCGACCAGACAGCTGAAGATCTGGCCGCTTCCACTCTTGAGTGGCAGGCGCTCCTCGATCTCGATTTCATCAAGCTGATGCCGCCGGGCGATTACGCGACCATCGACTGGGGCGCGCGCAGCGAGTATCAGGGAGCACCGGGTGGGACCCGCGAGACGGTTCACTATCCAGTTCAAGAGGCCGAAGATTGGGCAAACATACAGCCGGTTCCGGCAGACGCCGGTTTCAACGCAGAGGTCGTGCGCGCCTGTAGTCTGGTCCGGGATGCGCTCGGCCCTGATATTCCAATTTTGCAGACGATCTTCAGCCCGCTTACTATCGCCAACAAGATGTCCAATGGTCGTGTGATCGATCATCTGCGCACGCACCCCGAGGCGGTGCATCAAGCGCTTGAGGTTATTCAGAAGGTGACAATGGCGGTCACCAAGGCGTCGTTGCAAAGAGGCGCGGACGGCGCGTTCTTCGCGAGCCAGTGCGCCACCAGTGATCTCGTGACCAGGGATGAGTACCGGGAGTTCGGCGTTGCCTACGATGAACCGCTGATGGCCGCGATCGGCGAGGACGGCAGCCGCTTCACCCTCGTGCATATCCATGGGACTAACACGTACTTCGATGTATTGGCGGGATACGATGCTCATGCACTGAACTGGCACGATCGTCGCGTTGGACCAGCGATCGTGGACGTGTTGTCGAAATACCCTGGCCGTGCGGTTGTGGCGGGGATTGACGAGAAGGGCATCGTCACTATGACACCTTACGAGGCTCAACGGCAGACGGAATCGGCGCGGAGCGACGCCCGCGACCGGCGCCTGCTTATTGGCCCGGGTTGCGTGATTCCAGTGGCAGCTCCGCTGGAGAATCTGAAAGCGGTTGTCCACTCTGCTCGTCGATAGCGATAGCGCCCGATAGCCGGCCGTGGATATAGACGAACACGTCGCGCGCGACGGCTGCGAGAGGAACGATGACGATCACACCGATAATGCCCCAGGTAGCGCCACCCACCACGAGCAGGAT
>JACCZH010000516.1 GCA_013696045.1 Chloroflexia bacterium | reverse complement strand
TTGATCCCGACACCGGCTTGACGTCACAGTACTTTGAGCGAGCCATTTTCCAGCACCATCCGGACAACGATGGCACGCCATACGAGGTGCTGCTGGTCCGGCTTGGCGCTCAGGAACTTTCGGATGGGGCCAGCTAAGCGGTTCGACACATACCCAGAGACTTGAGGTCACAGACAGGCATGGTATACGCCATGCCTGTCTGTTTGTTCATCCGTCGCATGGCTTGAACCCAATGTGCAAAGGACGTCTCATCTGGAGCGAAACCCATTCGACTGACGCTCAGGACAGGCTCCGCGGAGTGGGGAGATGACACATCCTAGGCAATGCGCTCTCGTGTCTCTACGGATTCTCTGCGCGCCCAAGCGGTTGGGGTTGAACCGGGCTGAGAGCGCGACGCTGGCGCTGTGTGTGAACTGCGTGCTCCGGGTCAGCGGCGGGCTCTTCGACTGCGGGTTCTGCCTGTCGATAGATGAGACTCCAGGCAACACCGACGACAACCCAGTGGGGAATGGCGTTTTGCGGACTTTCCAGGAATACGTCTGTGCTGCCGTTGATGAGTGACACGACGATGTAGATTAGACAGACCCAGGCGACGTCGCGCTCGACGAGGCTGCAGGCCGTTTTCCTGGTGGCTTGCCAGAGCCCGCTGATCAGCACGACATGAAAGAGCGTCCACAAACCGGCGACGATCCAGCCGCCGCGAGCGAGGATACCGATAAGCGCGTTGTGGGGGTTTCTGAGGACATTGACGCCCTCCGTCTCGGCGAAGATCTGGAAACCATATCTGTTGGCGAGATTATCGCCCCATCCGGTTCCAACGATGAAGCGCGTGTTGTCGACCGCGTCGTTTACGATCGCCGTCCACCAGTCGAGCCGCCATGACGTGTTGTTTCCTGTCGTAGGGTCAATCTCACTTGCCTGATCTGAACTCACGAGAGATATGGCATTGGCCATAAACTGTCGTGCGCTGATCTCACGGTAACCCATATCAATGCTGACATCGGTGACCAGGAGAAGCACGAAGACTAACGTTCCCACACTCATCGCAATGAGCATTCGCTTTGTTGGACGCCAGAGCATCAGCAGAAACGCGATTCCGACGCCCAGCATGGCGGAGCGGCTGCGGGCCGCCGCGAAAAGCACCAATCCCGCGGCCCAGACAGCGTAACGAGATTTCAGATAGCCACGCATCCAAAGAACAATAATGACGACGAGCGGCATGACCGCGTCGGTCGGCTTATACCACAGCACCGGCACGTCGGTGCGGGGGAAGATCGGTAGCAAATAATGGAAGTAGATCGCGCCCACGGCCGTGATCGTGCTTCCTAGCAAGATCCAGGGCGCCGCCCGCGGAAGGATGTCCGTGAGCATCCGTTCGAAGAATTCCCCCGGCTTGCGGGAGCGCTCGATGACGACGAACGTAATATAGGCGAAGACCCCATAATAAATAACCGCGAGGCCACGGATGACTTCAAGTGCTGGTTGGTCAAGGATAATCACGGAGTAGACAGACTGACCCAGACAAATCCAGAGCAAAATTCCAAAGATCCAGAAGAGTGTGTTGCGCGGCACCGGGATAGTTCCATAGCGCAGCAGCGCCAGTAAGCCAAGACCTATTGCGACTTCACCAATGTACAGCGGGTAGATACCGATGTAGGCGAAGGCTTTGCCGAATGACCAGTAGCCGGCAGTCAGGATGATGAGTAATTTGAGAACAAAGAAGCTTGTCCGGATGTGTGCATGGCGGCTAACTTGGGCGATCATACGCAAATTGTTCCTCGGGAGATGGTGACTGAATTAGAGCAGTGTCATAAACATTCCGCATGGATTCGTAACGGTGCCTCCAGAGATGTTCTTTTTGGACGTTCTCCCAGGCAGCGTATCCACGGCTTCGACGCTCGGCGGGAGCTTGCACAAGCTGTGATAGGGCATGTGCGAGATCGTTAACGATTGTCTCTGAATCGGTGACTGGTACCTTGATGACGGCGTCATCTGTAAGCGTACGAAGTCCTTGATGATCAAGTGAAACGGATGGCAAACCCAACGCCATGGATTCCAGTACCACAGTCGGAAAGGTGTCACGCAAGCTGGTGAAGAGAAAGATGTCAGAGTCAAGGAGCATCTTAGGCACCTCATCGTGCGGAACCCGGCCCCAGAAGCGCACGTCGTTTGAAACTCCGAGTTGCTCGGCAAGCTTTTTTGATGGCTCAAGAAGCGACCCTTGGCCGATAATCCAGAGCTCACAGGGATGTTCGGCCCGAGCTTTGGCAAAAGCTTCGATCGCGAGACCGGGAGCCTTGCGAGATTCGACCCGGCCAAGCCAGGTGATAACCGGTTTCTCTCTGGCGGGTCTTTCTGGATACGACTCCGGCACCCAATGATCATCGACCGCTGAGTCACGAATCAAGTGAATACTACGTGCCCTTAACTTTCTGAGAGCGTCATAGGTTTCGAGGTTGGTGGCGATAGCCGCTCTGCTCTTGCGAGCTGCTACGTTTGCAAGTGGGTTTAGGCCAATCAATCGAACCTGGACATTGCGCAGCGCCTCTCGAACCCAGCCTTTGGCGCCAAGATGACGCCGCATTTGCAGGGGCGCTTGCTGTCCGCTACCGACCGGTCCCCAGATAAATGGCAACCCTAATGCCCAGCCAAATGTTGGACCAGTCATGGTCACCCATGAGACATGGTGCACGAGGTCAAACGGCGTATGCTTGACGAGTTTCCGGGCTTTCGCGTACATCGCGAACTGCCAGAGAATGTAACGAAAATGGATGAGTTTTTCTCCTGGATCACGCTGCCAGGGGTCCAGAAGCGCTGGCAGCTTCACAAAATCAAACTCGAGTTTCGGATTCGGCTGAGCGGCGAGGTAACGCTCAATTGACTCACGCCCACGGGGGTGAGTCAGCACATACACGCTATGTTCCTGAGCTAGCCCGGTGACCCAGTGCCAACCAGTGCTCGCTTCGGAGCCTTTCCCAGGCTCACAGGCATAACTTAGGAGCAGAATCTTCATAGCATTCACCCGTCGTGTGCGGAAATGGTTTTGTGTTTGCCCGGGAGCGTCACATGCAGAAACTTCTTGTTGAGCTCGAGAAGGCAGTAACTCGGAAAGCATGCGATGGCACCCGCCAGAATGAGCACCGTTTTGAGTTTTCGTCCAGAGCTGTAATGGAGAGTGGCAGCCTTGTAGAGAATCTTGCCGGTGTCTTTGCGGCGCAGGTTGAAGCGTTGCACCGGATGACCGCTGCGCTCCTCCGCCTGGAATTCCTCCAGGGAATACTCGGATTTGCCGGCCCGCCTGCGCAACATCGAGTGCTCAACCCAGCGCACTTTCATGTGTTGGTCACGGGCCGCCTGGTGCGAGACGGATGAGCCGTGTACCCGGTATTTCATCAGATACTCCGGCTGAACGAGCATGAGATGGCCGCGCTCGCTGATACGGTTCCAAAGGTCAAGATCGTCTGCAGACCAGTATTGCGGACGATAGCCGCCCACTGCCAAGACAACATCCTTCTTCATGATGACCCCTGGGTGGTGGAACCCGATGATGCGATTCTCCCGCAAATGACGCTGGAACACTTCTCGTGTCGTGATGTCAGAGGTATAGGAACCGACGATTTGCCCGTTGGCGTCGATGTAGCGCACCAGACACGAGGCCACCATTACATCAGGATTTTCCGTAACAAAGGCCACTTGACGCTCCAACCGATCAGGCAACATGACATCGTCGGCATCCATGCGCACGATCCAGTCGTATTGCGCCTCCGCCAGCGCGTGGTTCAGCGAGGCGCCCATCCCCCAGTTTGGATGCGATAACACCCGTATGCGAGGATCCTTGGCGGCGTATCGTTCCAGGATTTGGGCTGTCGCGTCGGTCGAGCCGTCGTCGATGGCAAGTAATTCGAACGTTGTGTGGCTCTGTTGAAGCACGCTGTCGAGCGCATCTTCGAGCCAGCGTTCCGAGTTGTAAGCTGGAAGCAGGATGCTCAAATTCATTCCGAGACGTTCCTTGCCTGACTTTGCCCGAGCCCCGGCCGGTGGGGCCCGAGCTTGAGGAATTTCGATTTCATTCTGCTCACCCAAAAGGATGGATACAGGAACAGCGATCCAACGAGCGGGACCATTGCTTTGGCGCGGTGCCCGCTTACATGCAGGACGGTGCTGTTCTTGTACAGAACCTCAGACCACAGCTCACGTGCGTTCTTCAAGCGCCGCATCGCAGAATGACTGCTCCGGTAATGTAGATATTCATCACGGGTTAGCTCCCGCCGACCGCTGCGCCGGCAGTCCGTGCTATGTTTCAGCCAGCGTAGATTCAGGTATTGCGTGCGGGTAGCCGCCACCGAAACGGAAGACTCATGGATCCGATAGGCGACCAGGTGCTCCGGCTGGATGAGAATCAAGTTGTCGGTATCGTCGGCGATCCTGTCCCAGAGATCCATGTCTTCGGCGGGATAATACTCCGGCCGGTATCCACCGGTCGCCTCAATGGCCGATTTC